>JAAEQP010001786.1 GCA_024231375.1 bacterium
TCGCGGCCCGGATGCTGGTTGAACATCATCCCGGTGGGCGGTCTGATTCTGATACCCGAGTCCAGTTCAGGATGCACCTGCGCGTATCCCGTCCAGACCTCATTCGCCCTGGCGCCAAAGGCGCTGTCGGGTCTGGAAGACTGACGAACACCCCGGGGCATCGCGCCCCGAGAACAACGGCAAGAGGGGGGAGCATGTCGTACCTTGTACGTCGTCTTCTACTCGTGGTCCTGGCGGTCGTCTGCCTGGGCACCGCGGCGATGGCCAGTGAGATTGACGCCCTGTGCGTTGACTTGGCCGGTCAGAACGAAGCCGCTCGCTCCAACGCGCGCCAGATGCTGCCGCGATTCGGCGCGGACGCCGTGGATAAGCTTCTGCCGCTGTTGGGGCATGACGATATCGCCGTGCGGCGTGTTGCCTACAACGTGCTTGGCGACATAGCCAATCGCGCTGCCGGTCCGGGACGAGCAGCCGAACGGACACGTGTGGCGTCCGCGATTCTCGCCGCCCTCACGCCCGATGCATCCGAAACGGTCAAACTGCAACTGCTGCGGTTGGCGTCGATTGTTGTGCCTGAAGGCATGGATGTGAGTCCGATCGCCGCGCTGCTCAAGGACGCGGACCTGCGGATGAAGGCCCGCAATGCGCTGCAGTCGATCGGCACGGCCGAAGCGTGCCGGGCCGTGTTGGCTGAGATTCCCAATACCGATACCGGCTTCGCATGCGCCCTCCTCGATTCCGCGGGCAAGATGCAGCGGCCCGAATCCATCGGCCCGGTGCTGACGCTCACGCAACACGACGCGGCGACGGTGCGTGCTTCGGCGGCTCTGGCGCTTGCCTGGACGGGCGAACCCGCGTTGGTCAAGCCGTTCCAGACGGTCTGCGAACGCGCCGACGCGGTCACCCGGTTCGACGCGGTCGACGCGTTGCTTCGGTTGGCGGATGCCATGATGGACAACGGTGGCAACTGGCAGCGCGCTATCGGCACCTACATTCGGGTCCTTGAATCCGAGCGTGACCCGGTTCTCGCATCAACGGCGTTGATGGGCTTGGGACGTCATGGCGATGAGACGGTGGTTCCTGTCATCGTTGCCGCGGTGAAACGCGGCGATCCCGATGTCGGCGCGACGGCCGTCATGGCCTTCGAGGCCCTTCGCGGTCCTGCGTGTGTCAGGGCGGTCGCCCAAGCCTATGCGTTGATGCCTGAATCGGTTCAGTTGCAGATGATTGGCCTGTTCGGACGTCGCGGCGCACCCGAGTTCATGCCGCATATCTCAGCAGCGCTTGCGTCAGACGAAGCCGACTACCGGCGCGCCGCGCTCAGCGCGTTGGGTCAAGCCACGACCATCGACGCCCTGCCTGCCTTGGTCCAGGTCGCCGAGACCGGGTCCGAAGAGGAGCGCGCGCTCGCCCTTCAGGCGGCCATGCGTTTGGCCGGGTCCATGGTCAGCGCAGGCAAGGAAGCCGACGCGGGCCGGGCGTATCTCAAGCTCTTCGAACTCGCATCCGACGACGCCGTGCGCGTGAAAGCGCTCCAAGGCCTCGCCCAGTACCCCGTGGCCGAGGCCTACGACGCGGCAAAGGCCGCATTGGACACGCCAGCCCTGGAACAGGCCGCGCTCAACGTGTTGCCGCAATTGTTTGGGCCTCTTGCGCGGGCTGGGCAGGAAGACAAGGCGCGCGCCGTGTTCGACGACACGTTGCGGCGGGATTCGTCGCCCCAGCGGCTGGCGGCGTTGGCCGGGCAACTGCAAGGGGCGAATACCAAACTGGACACCACGGCGCTGTTGGGGGTCGTGAAGACGTGGCGTCTTATCGGTCCTTTCGAATGGGCGAACGACGCCGATTGGGCGCGGTCCCATGTTGGCGAATCGGATGTGGACGTCACCGCGCCTGCCAAGGACGGCGACGACACGCGCCAATGGAAGACCGTCACCACAGGCGATGCCTTGGGAATGGTGAATCTGATGGGCGAGATTGGGGCGTTCGACAGGGTGTTTGCCTATGCCTACACCGAATTCGAAGTAGCCGAAGCGATGCCTGCGCAAGTCCGGCTCGGCTCGGACGACGGTAACACGGTCTGGTTGAATGGCGAGAAGGTGTGGGACAACCCGGTGGATCGCGGCGCGGCGCTTGATCAGGACATTGCCGACGTGCAGTTGAAGGCCGGGGTGAACAAACTCCTGGTCCGCATCAGCCAGGGCGCGGGCGGCTGGAATTTTTGTTTGCGAGTCACGAAACCTGATGGGACCGCAGTGCCCTTTGCGGTGCGGAAGTGACGTGGCAGGGGCGTTGCCTGTTCTCGCGGAGCGCTGGAGACCTTACGGTCGTGGGATGTGGCTCGGTTGGAGACCGGCCACAACGGAGTGAGAAGTAGCCGTCGGATGCCGACGTCGCCAAACTGCATCCAAGGAGATATCCATTGAACCGTCGTCGTGTTTTCAGGTGTGCCGGGTTGTTGACGCTTCTCGTTGCCTTCTTCTACGGTTCCGTAACAGCCCAAGACGCGCCGCGGCCCCGGAAGGTGGCGGTGTTTGGATCGTCCGTGGCCCACGGCTCCGGCGACCATCAGGACAGGGGCGGATACGCCGGGCGGCTTGGCGAGGTCCTAGCCGAACGCGGCTGGGAATTCGTGAACGTGTCCCGAGGCGGCGACAACACCATCAAGATCGCGCCCCGATTTGAGGCGGACCTGCTTCCGGTGAAGGCCGGATACGTGGTCATCGGTCTGTCTCTCGCCAACGAAGGCATCTCCAGACAGCCGGACACAGCCCACCGCGACGCCATCTACGAGCAATGGCGCACCGGCATGCTGGCCCTGATCCAACGCTGCCGGGATGCCGGAATGCGCGTGGTCGTGGGCAACTGCTACGCCAAAGACGCCTTCACGGGCAACCCCGAGTTGTACGCCTATACCCGCCGCATGAACGTGGAGATCAGCCGGTGGGACGTGCCCAGCATCAACTTCCTCGGCGCCATCGACGACGGCACCGGCAACTGGGTGCAGCACTTCGCCGCCGACGGAGGACACCCGAACGGCGCGGGTCACCAGGAGATGTTCTACGCCATCGTGCCCAGCCTGTTCGAGGCCATCGAAGCGGGCAAGCCGATTCCCGTGAAGGCCACGGGAACGCGGTGCGTCCGGGTCGCGGAAGGCCCCGATCTCCCGGCCGCTCTGACGTTCAGGCCCGACGATCCGATGCACGCCTTCGCCACGAGTTTCTGGGTCCGGCCCTGGTCCAACGGCATCCTCGCAGGCGTGTCGGGCATGGATGTCGCCGCACGTATGGAAGAAGGCGAGCGGGGCGGACGAAAGTACAAAGCCGAGATGCTCGAACGCGGCGAGTTGTACGTGACGGCCACACTGGCCCACCAAGATGGCCGGATCGTGTACACCACCTCACGCGGCGCGGAAGCGCCGGGACCTTTGGCGGCGGACACCGAATGGCATCATGTCGTCGTGTCCCACTGGTGCGCGCGCGGCGTCACCGAGCTGTACGTGGACGGCGTCCTCGCCGCGACCGTGCCCGAACGCATGGTGCCCAGAACCTTCTACCTCGGCGGTGGCGCTTCACGTGGCGGGGCCGCCCGAGCGGACCTCAAAGACTGGTGCGTGTACCGGTCGTCGCTGAACCCTGATGCCGTCCAGTTCATCCACGAGGGCAACCTGTTCCAGTCGAGCCTGGAAGTGTACGCGCCGCTGCAGGATGAAACCTTCACGACCGACAGGAACATTGAGAACTGTGCGCAGAGCATGTCGCGGGTGAAGGTTGAGAATGGCAAGGGGACGGTGTCTGTCCCCGTGAAGTTGACGCCCCGTGAACGGGCCCATGTTGAGGAGATCCGCGAAGGCTCGCCAAAGCCGTGCTATCTCTTCTGCTTCTCCGAGGGGCCGGAGGGGATGACACAGATCCGCACAGAGTTTCACTTGGACTATCTCGACGAGATGCAGCCCCTTGTCCGTGACTCTGGAATCAGCCCAAGCCCGGAGGCGCTTCGCTGGGCAGAGAAGACGGACGAGCCCGAGACAGAGTTGGTCGGACTGGTTGACGGCCGGCGGATAATGCGCATCACGTACCCAAGCGACGGGTTGTACGGGCGCCAGATCGGGTGCGTCATGCTCGCCGCGGAAGTTGAGCCGGACTCCTGGTGGTTCGCCCCATTCTTCGTTGCAGAGCCGGAAATCTTCAGTGGGAGAGTGGTCTCCGGCAGGGACATCGCGTCTGGCTATATAGCCACGGTGCGGTACGACGGCTCGGGGATGTTCCGGACGCACTATGTATTCGACCTGCGAACCAAGCATCCGAAGTACGTCACGAGGGTGGACGCCGGGCGAGTTCGCAGGCACGAATTCGATGCCGAGGTCAAGTATCAGGAGGCTCTGAAGAGCCTTGAAGCCGAGGAACGACTGTTTAAGGGAATACTGGGCGACGCGCCTGAATCCGACAGTTCCAAGGAGGCCAGTGAAGGAGATGATGAGTAGGGGGATTCCTCGGGAAGAGAACAACATGATCGACTGCCTGTTCTGCAGCGCTTCCTGGGACCCAGAGCCCAATCTTCTGTTGGAGACGCCCCACTGGCAGGTTGTGCTTCACGAGAACCAATACTACCTTGGCCGATGCACGGTGGTGCTCAGGCGGCACGTCTCCTCACTCGCTGAGTTGAGCGTGGAAGAGTGGGCAGACCTGAAGGTCATCATCGGACGCCTGGAGGCGGTTCTGCATGACCTGTTCGAGGCGGAGCCGTTCAATTGGTCATGTCTGATGAATGGCGGCTACCGCGCCAATCCTCCTGAGCCCCACGTACACTTCCATCTGTGGCCTCGATACCGCGAACCTGTCCATTTTGGCGGACTCACCTTTGAGGACAGCGAGTTTGGCAGACACTATGACCCCGCAGGACGGCGCTCGCTGCCGAAGGAAGTCCATGGAGAACTCGTCACGCTGCTGCGGGAGAGACTGGAATACCGGGGACACAATATTTGATTCTGGTGAGGCCCCGTTCCGGGCCGATCTTCCGCCGAGGCAGTGCTTCCTCCGGCGTGCGTGTAGCGACGGGGTAGAGGCGCGGCCAAGGGCCGCGGCCGGCTCTGCGGAAGCAGAGCCCTACCACGGCTTCCCTTCGTGTGGACGCCGCTGTAGGGTGTGTCGAGGAACGGCCCCCGGCCGCGACGAGCACGCACCATTTCCGAACCCAACAGAGAAATAGAAGAAGCCGGAGGCGCGATTGTCGCACCTCCGGCTTGTCTATTCAGTTTCGGCCGGTTGACCCTCAGCCCTGCGCATCCACCACGGCGACGGCCGTCATGTTGACCACGTCCAATTCGTTGGACCCGCCGTGCTGCAGGATGTGGGCCGGTTTGCCCATGCCTAGCAGGATGGGGCCGACGACTTCGGCGCCGCCAACCTGCTGCAAGAGGCGAAACGCCGCGTTGCTGGACGACAAGCACGGGAACACGAGCACGTTCGCGCCGCCTTGCAGGCCGCTGGCGGGAAACTTCTGCTCGAGGAGATCCGCGGATACCGCCATGTCGGCTTGCACCTCGCCGTCGATGACCAGGCTGGGCTCTCGCTCCTTCACAAGCCCGACGGCCTCCTGGATGCGCGTGGCCTCGTCGGACGGCACGTCGCCGAAGTTCGAGAATGACACCATGGCCACGCGCGGCTCCACGTCGAACCGCCGGACCTCGTTCGCGCACATGATGGCAATGTCGGCGAGTTCCTTGGCACTTGGCGTCACGTTCATGGCCACATCGGCGAAGAAATAGAAGCTGTCCTTGGTCACCAGCATGTTCATGGCGGCGACGGTGTCCAGCCCTTCCGCCGGACCGATGGTGCGCATCAGCGGTTGGACGGTATCCGCGAAACTGGTGGTGAGGCCCGACACGACGCCGTCGGCATCGCCCATGTGGACCATCATGGAACCGAAGTAGTTGGGATCGACGACCAACTCGCGTGCCGCCTCGGGGGTCACGCCTTGGCGCTGCCGCAGCTTGTACAGTTCCTCAGCGTAGGCTTCGCGGCAATCGGCTTCGTTCGGGTCGACGATCTCCGCGCCCTTGAGCGTCAGGCCCATGTCGTCCATGATGCCCTGGATCTCGTCCTTGGAGCCGAGAAGGACAGGCTGCGCCATGCCTTCGCTGAGAACCGCCTCGCAGGCCTTCAGAATCGGAGGATGCGTGCCTTCGGGATACACGATCCGCTTCGGCGCCTTGCGAGCCTTGTTGATCATGACCCGCATCACCTGCCGCGAGAACCCAAGCCGCGCTTCCAACTGCTCGCGGTATTCGTCGATGTCGATGGTCTTCCGAGCGACGCCCGTGTCCATGGCGGCCTGCGCAACCGCCGCCGCCTCCCAGATGAGCACGCGCGGGTCGAAGGGCTTCGGGATGATGTATTCGGGGCCGAACTGCATGCGGTCTTTTCCGTAGGCCTTCATCACCTGGTAGGGCACGGGCTCCTTCGCGAGGTCGGCCAGTGCCTTGGCCGCGGCAATCTTCATTTCGTCGTTGATGGCGCGCGCCTGCACGTCAAGCGCTCCACGGAAGATGAACGGGAATCCCAGCACGTTGTTCACCTGGTTGGGATAGTCGCTGCGGCCCGTTGCCATGATGATGTCGTCGCGGGCTTCCATGGCCTTCTCATAGGTGATTTCCGGGTCCGGGTTGGCCATGGCGAAGATGATCGGCTGGTCGGCCATGGACAGCAGCATTTCCGGCGTCACCGTGTCGGCGACCGATACGCCCGCAAACACGTCCGCGCCCTTCATGGCGTCGTCAAGCGTGCGCGCGTCGGTTTCGATGGCAAATTCTTCTTTGTAGGGATTCATGCCCGCCGTGCGGCCTTTGTAGATGGCGCCTTTGCTGTCGCACAGAATGAGATTCTCGGGTTTCACGCCGAGGGTGATGTAGAACTTCGCGCACGCGATACCGGCCGCGCCCGCGCCGTTGAATACGACCTTGACGTCGTCGATCTTCTTGTCGATCAGCTCGAGTGCGTTGACCAGGCCCGCACCCGAGATAATCGCCGTACCGTGCTGGTCGTCATGGAATACCGGGATGTCCATGAGTTCCTGCAACTTCTCTTCGATGTAGAAGCATTCGGGGGCCTTGATGTCTTCAAGGTTGATGCCGCCGAAGGTGGGCTCCATCAACTTCACGGCCTGGATGATCTCGTCCGGGTCTTTGGTGTCCAGTTCGATATCAAACACGTCGACGTCGGCGAACCGTTTGAACAGCACGCCTTTGCCTTCCATGACGGGTTTGCCCGCCATGGGACCGATATCGCCCA
>JAAEQP010001787.1 GCA_024231375.1 bacterium
CAACGACCAGACGCACACCGCCAGAACGCTGATGGGTGCGAGCGTCGCCAGATAGGCGATGGAAAGCACGGTCAGGCACAGGGGTCTCCATGCCGTGGGGGTCAGCCAGTATCCACCGACCGCGGCACACACGAAGAGCCAGAAAACTCCAGATTGAACCATGAGTGTGAAGAGCCCCCTAGAATGCCTGGTATCTGAACAACCTCGCCCCCGTTTCGACCGCGACGAGTCTGCCGATCACGACGAATAGGAAGAAGCCCAACACTACTGCCTGGACGACGATTCCCAATAGGCGCGCTTTGGACGTATCCCACCTCCCTCTACCATGCTACCTGGCATGGACGGTCTCAAGCCCATTCTGAGTACGCGGCGCGGCGGATGGCGCTTCCAGGGCGCTCTCCACCAATTTCGCGAGGTGCCCGGACAAGGCCCGTGTGAATCGTTCGCGGGCCAAGCCGCTCCGAACATGTGTGGTATCCGTGAAATCCGCCCCCGATAGACCGGCCTCATCATAGAGATCCAGATACGTGATTCCAAGATCACTTGCGAATTGGCGGACTTCTTCACCATACAGAGTCAGCAACGAGCGCATCTCCGGAGTGTCAAACACCTCATCGTCATACGCCCGGTTGCGTATACCTTCCAGCAGGACAACCTCGATTCCTTTGGATTGGAGCCGGGCCACTATCCGGCGGTAGGTTTCATAGCTCTTCTTACGATTGCGCTCATAACTGCTCCAATTCTCCTTGTGGCGTTCAACGGCAGCTCTTGTCTCCTCCGGGCTGATGGGCCGCCATGTCTCCGCCAGGTGGGTAGTGACTTCCTTCGGACCGGTGAAAAGGTTCAGGACAATTCCCGGCCTGGCAACGAAGAAGCCATAGTTGTCGAGAAAGTAGTTGCCCATTCGACGGGGCACGGGCATACCGGCTTCTCGAAGCTCCTCATCGAACGCTTCAAACCCGGCCGCCAGACGGGGATTCTTCACGAACGAACTGTGGGATTCGCGGTCCAACGACAAATCCAGCGGATCGATTTGGATGACCACCGCACCTTTGAGGTGATTCTCCAGGCAATAGCAGACTTGCGCCTTTTCCCACAACCGCAACCCGGCAACATTCAGACACACCGCGTCAATTGGACGGGATACTTCGTTCTGCAGAATCAGGGCGATACCATTTGCGTCGGAAATTGCCTCCCGGATGGAAGAGGAACCCACGAGGGCGACACCTTCCAGGGGCACGGGAAGTTGCTGGATCCGTAGGAGTTCGCACGTCAGCCGGGCATATTCATCCTCCTCATTCGCGAGGAAGTAGCCGTAATCGGTCGATGCGAGCAAGTTGGACGTCAGGCACAACGCGCATGCCGTGAAACAGGCGATCGCCACTGCCAAGGCCCCGCCTATGGCCCATATCGAAGGACGTGTGGCTCCCGCAATGAATTCGCTCAGCCACTTTGGCGTGTTTCCCGGCGTCACGTTCGGCCCCCAGAACGTTGAGTCGTTTCCGAGCAAGCATGCAAACAGTGTTCGGAATGCGATCAGATATTGTCGTCTATCGTCGGGCGAGTATAGGCAAAATGTCAGAAGCACGCAAGACGCCTAGCCCCCCCATCAGTTTCGAGTTCTCGCTTGAGGGTATCATGCTGGGAGATCGCCAAAGCCGCTGTGACTTGACAGGGACGCCGCCGGTGAAGATGATCGCGTCCATGAAGAAGAGAAGACCCTCGCACAAGAAACGGAAGCCACCGCGCACTCAGGGCCAACCGGGAGACGCGATCGCCAAGGAGGTCTGGAAGCCGGGGACAATGCTCTGCCCCGTGCCCGCGGTGATGGTGACCTGCGCGGACGCCGACGGCCGGCCCAACATTGTGACCGTCGCGTGGGCGGGTACCGTGTGCAGCGATCCGCCGCTCGTAACGATCTCGCTACGGAAGGAGCGGTATTCATACGACGTCATTGCCCGGTCCCGCGAATTTGTCATCAACATCCCGTCCACCCAGCAGACACGCGCGACCGATTACTGCGGCGTCGTGTCGGGCCGCGATGTGGACAAATTCGAGAAGACCGGTTTGACCCCCGGCCCCGCATCGGTCGTGAAGGCGCCCCTGATTCTGGAATGCCCGATGCACATCGAATGCCGTGTGCGCAACACAACCGAGTTGGGATCGCACACCATGTTTCTGGCCAAAGTCGTCGCTGTCCAAGTGACGAAAGACCTGATCACGTCCTCAGGCCGCCTGGCCATCGAACGTGCCGGCCTCACAGCCTTCGCCCACGGCGGCTACTACGCCCTGGGCAAGAAACTCGGAGGCTTCGGCTTCTCTGTCCGGAAGAAGAAAGGCAAGAAGTAGCGGGCTTGCCCGCCAGGCCACACGCGGTGTCGTCGAGTACGGAGGGGTCGAAGATTCGGGAGACGGGGATGTGGGGATTGATGGAGATTGGGAGGTGGAGACCTGCGGTCGCAGGAGTGTCCAGATCTGGTGTCACCGCGACTGCGGGAGAAGCGGACCGTCCGCCTTCCCGCGTGAAAGCAAGTGCCAGGAGACAATGCCCAAGAGCGAGACAGCACCCATGCAGCACGCAATCCCAAGGTTCAGGCCCAGAGTTCCCTGAGTCCATCCGGGGGGAAGGCCGCGAACGTTCGCCAGCGCCCCGAAGGTAACGGCGGCCTCAATCGGCCACACGAAAATCGTCGCCCCAACAAGCGCGCCTGCCAGAAGCCCCAGAATCCGGCGAGGCGCCCCCTCATCCGGGGGCAAACACGCTCTGCCCATCACAGCACCCAGAAAACCTGGAAAAGCACAGCAGAGCGCCAACCAGATCGGATTCATCGGAGACACAGAAGGCGCGGCCCATCGAACCTGCCCCGCCAGCCACATCACACCTGCCAGTACGCTGACGACGATCACGGCATCCGCTTTCCACACACGTGAACGCACGTGATGAGGCCGCCAGTTGGCCACCAGCAACGCCACCAGGAGTGCTGCGTAACCCAAACAATGCGCAGCATCCAAGAACATGAGCGAATCGCCGGGAGGGCTCGGGAGCACCTCCCTGACATCCCCGAAAAACACGAGTGCTCCGAGCCCGGTAAGGGCAAAGTACAGCGCCGTGATTGCGATCACCATGACTTCAACACTCCATCCGTCACCATCGAAACGTGACGGCTGCGGCCTTCTCTCTCTGGAGTCCGCGTAGCGGACGGCAGGAAAATAGCCCAGAAATTCATTCCTGGGACCGTCCGCCCCCAACAGGAAAGCCCCGTTAGGGGCGACGGAAACCGTGTCCATCTCCCAACAGCCCCGCCACCCTGGAAACTCGTTGTCTCCCGCGCAGTCTCAGGAAAGCACGCACTCCGCCTCTTCTCGCTCGCGTACGAGACTCCGCAACTCCGCAAGTTCTTCGCAGAGGGCATCGTTCTCTGCCTTCAGCTCACGCAGTGCTTCGACAGTCAGCGCCTCGAATCCGTGAATGGCCAGTTCCCGATAGCCGTCCTTGCGCATACGCACCCACTCAGGGAACACCTCTTCGACGTCTTGGGCGATCATGCCCGTGCGCTTCCCGGCAGGGCATCCGCGTTCCTGTCCCGCTTCGTTGTACTCGAATGTGACGCCGCGCAGACGGAGCAGCTTGCCCAGCGCGCCGCGCAGCCCGAGGATTCCGCGCTTCAGGCGCCGATCAGATGGCGAGGCGCAGTCGCCCTTGTCCACACACTTGCTAAGAGCGTCGTACTCGTCCATGAACTTCGACTTCTTCTCGACGCACCTTTCGCACGCCGGGTCCACCGCCTTCGCCGGAACCGCCTTGCTCGTCGTCTTGACGTGTTTCATGGTCTATCCTCCTCCGTTCAGATCCCCAAACCTCCTGCCAGTATATCATGGCGTTCTCTCTCCCATGACACTGGGAAGAGGACAGGAGCGGTGGAGTCGTTCTACCGGTCCAGCCGCTCGCCCAACAGCGGCGGGGAGGCGCTGTAGCACGCGTCGAGATCGATCACGCCCACGCCAGCCTTGGCGCCTTGGTAGCGGCCTTTGACCTGGTAGGCGACGGGTTCAGTGGTGATGGCGGCCACGGCGAGTTCGGTGTCGTGGGGAATGGCGCTTTGGTAGGCGTTGGCCAGCGGGTCGCTCATGAGCAGGCGTGCCGACCCCGCGGCTACGCAGGCCATCATCGGGAACGCGCGCGGGTACCCGTCGGCGTCGCGGTACGCCGCGGTGCGAATGGCCTGCATGCGCTTGAACTTCTCCTCCACCAGCCGCGGCATGCACCGCGATCCGTTGCGTTCACGAGCCAGGAACGGACCCATCGCGCGCAGCCGCGCATAGTCCATGAGTAGGCGGAGCTTGGAAATGGTGTGTTTGCGCGAGACCTCTTCAACACGGATGGTCCCGGCGGCGCGAACGCCGGTGTAGGCGTTGTACCGAAGCAAGGGAAGGTTGTTGACGAAGTCGACGCGCTCCCCTTTGGTCTCGAAACCCAGAAACGTGCCTTTCAGGCTCCATCCCTCCAGGGCATCGGTCAGGACGGCCACTCCGACCTTGTCGTTGGCAAGCAGGTTCCGGCGGCTCTTGTTCATCAGAAACTCGCCGAACACCAGCGTTTCGTCGTCGTAGGGGGTGATGGAGATGATGGGCACGCAGTTCGGATGGCCGTCGGCGTCGAGGGTCGCCAGGAACTTGGGCGTCATGTCTCCCGCAAGCGCGTCCCGCACGTCCGGCCCCAACTTCACCGCCATCGTCCTCCCCTCTCATTCCACGTCGATTCGACCGAACGACCGGAGAAAGCAGGGACAGTCT
Organism: bacterium; assembly: GCA_024231375.1. The sequence continues at coordinate 4,795 of JAAEQP010001787.1, forward strand.
CCGGCGTGTAGGCCGCGATAACCTGGGGACAGCCACCCATTGTCGCCCTAGGAAGGGCAATAATGGGACGCAAGAGCTTGGCAGTCCCCGTTTGTCGCTTCTGTTTTCGCACGCATATGACCTCTTCAACAGATCCTCAGTCCCGGTCTTCTCCTCATTTTCGATTCACTCAGTGCCCGTTTCCCTGACGGGTGGGTCCACTCCACTGCGCATGGCGGGACCCGGCCTCACGGACCGCGGCGCACAGCCGGTCCATATCCTCAGCACGCACCAGGGGCGGCGCGGCCAGTTGGAACGTCTCGCCAAGCTGTTCGTATTTGGCCGTACACAGATTCACAAACGCCAACAGATCGTGGCGTTCGCAGTGGTCAAATGTCTCGGCCACAAACCGTCCCAGAGCCCGGACGCCCTGTTCGTCGTCCGTGAAACCGGGGATGATGGGCGTTCTCACCCAGACAGGGACGCCAGCCTCGTTGACCAGGCGCGCGGCGGCCACGACCCGGTCCAACGGCACGCCCGTGTATTCCTCGTGCCGCACGGGGTTAACGGTCTTCACATCGAACAGCACGAGGTCGCTCAGGGTCAAGGCATCGCGCAACGCATCCTCGCGTACGGCACCGCAGGTGTCGAGGGCGGTGTGAACGCCTGCGTCTTTGAGCCGGGACATCAGGGCAAGCGCCGCATCCGGTTGCATGAGCGGTTCCCCGCCGGACAAGGTGACGCCGCCACCCGAGTTCTCGTAGAACGCAGCGTCCTGCATTATATCGTTATACAAAGCGTCCAGCTCAACCTGACGGCCATGGATTTCGAGGGCCGACGTGGGACAGAAGTCGACGCACGCGCCACAACCCCGGCATGCCTTACGGTCAACGGTCACGCCGTCGCGATGCAGCGTGAGCGCATCGTTCGGACAGGCTTCCACACAGCCGCCGTCGCGCAGGCAGCGTCCCCCGTGCCAGACGACCTGGGGATAGCCCGCGATGGATTCCGGGTTGTGACACCACGGACACCGCATGGGACATCCCTTGAAGAACACGGTGGTCCGAATGCCGGGTCCGTCTTCCGTGGAGAACTTCTGCACGTTGAAGATGGTGGCCGTGGCGGGTGTCGTTTGGGTCGTGTATGTATCGGGTACAGTCATGCTAAATCGATTAAATCCGGTGCGCTTCGCGCGCGATGATCTCGTCTTGGATCTCCCGGCCGAGGTTCACGAAGTAGGCGTTGTACCCGGTCACCCGGACCAGGAGATTTCGAAATTCATCGGGATTCGCCTGTGCGTCGCGCAGGGTGTCCACGTCGAGCATGTTGATCTGGAGGGCGCTGCCCCCCTCTTCACAGTACCCGCGCAGGAACCCCGCCAGCTTCGCCAGGTGCTCGTCGTCGCGCACGAGCGATGGCGACAGCGACATGGTGTGCGACGCGCCGTTCGGCACCATCTCCAGTCCCAGGTGTCCCACCGACCGGGCCGCGGAGGTGGGACCGCATTGATCCATGCCGGGTACGGCCGCCACGCCGTTGGACAGGTACGTGCCCCGCGGCCGCCCATCGGGTGTGGCGGAGGTGGACGGGGCATAGGCGATGCAGTAGTTCCAGGAAAGGTAGCCGGCGCGGTAGCGTTTTCCGGTCGTGGGCGTCGACAGGGTCCTGGCCTCGGTTGCCCACCATTCGGTGAGGTCGTGGGCCATGGCATCGGCTTGAGAGTTGTCGTTTCCGTATTTGGGGGCCTTGTTCAGCAGCATCTGCCTGAGGAACTCGTCGCTTTCGAAGTTGGTTTCGACGGCACGAAGCAAATCGGCCATCTTGACGCGCTTCTCGTCGAACACCAGATGCTTCACGGCGGACAGCGAATCGGCGGTCGTGGCCAGGGCCACGCCTTCCACAGTTACAAGGTTGTAACGCGCTCCCCCGGCCGTGATATCCGTGCGTTTCTCGATGCATCCCCCCACCAGCGCCGAAAGATACGGCGTGGGGTCAAAGGTGGCGCGGCAGGTGTCCGCGTCGTTGGTTAGTTCCACCAACCGGTTCAGGCAAAAGGACAGTTGCTGTTTGAAGGCCGCTTCGAATTCGGTCCACTCCGTCATTTCCAGCGGCGACGGCGTGATTGGCCCGATCTGGTGGCCGGACGCCTGGTCCACACCCTGAAACAGCGTGAACTCAATCGCTTTGGCGAGGTTCATGTTAACGTCGACCGTACCCGACCGGTCGTCGCCTTGGCGCGTATTCTCCAGGCATCCCACGGGCGCGTAGTCCCACAGGTCTTCCTCGGGCAATCCCTGCCAACGCAGCCCCTTCATTGAGGTCTCGTCGAAATTGAGTAGGAACGGCGCACCCTGGGCCTTGGCCAGACTCCGGCAGACCCGGTCCAGCAGTTCCGGGGGCGAGTTCTTGTGCAACCGGACGTTCGGCTTGGGTTCGAGCAGGTTCATCTCCTCGATCACGTCGAGGCACAGATAGGTCAGGTCGTTGGACAGGTCTTCGCCGTTGGGACCGCATCCGGACAGGGTGACCAACTGCCCAAAGGACGACACGATGCCCTGATTGCGCCCTACCCGCCCCTGGAAGTCATAGGCGTAATTGGGCTTCACCCAGAAGCACCGGAGCAGTTCGCGCGCTGCGTCGGCCGTGATTCGGCCAGCCTCCACATCTCGTTCGTAGTAGGGGTACAGAAATTGGTCAAAGCGGCCGAAGGACACGCCCGGACCGGGGTACGATTCGCTGGTCATCACGCACATATGCACCAGCCACAGAGATTGAAGGGCTTCCGGGAAGGTTTCGGCGGGTTTCCATGGCACTTTCCGGCAGATCCGGGCCATTTCGTGCAGTTCGGCGGCCCGTTGGGGTTCGGCACTGCCCGCGAGCCGTTCGGCCTCATCCGCGTACCGTGCGGCCAGATCGCGAACAGCCTCACAGGAAATGGCGAAGGATTCGAGGGTCGCACGCTTGTCCGGGTCCGATTCGGTCTCTTGTTCCCGGCGGATATCATCGACGATGCCGCGCAAGCCCTCGCGCAAGGCGCGGGGATAGTCGGGGATCAGATGGCCCGGTATGGCCCCGCAATTGCCGATGCCGGTGTCGTTGACATCGACCGCGCCACGCCGGAAGGTCTCGGCCATACGGCGGCGTTGCTTGGCTTCGCGTTTGTTCAGGCACAACGACAAGGCCACATTGAACTGGCCGCCCACAATGAGTTCGCCGTCGAGGATGTCGACAGGCAACTGAGTGCGCAACACCTCGGCGAAGAACATGGCCACGCGCACGGGCAGCGGCTGGTTCCAGAAATCGTCGGGCAGAGGCACGGGCCGGGCCGCGGCGAGAAGCGAGTCCTCGTAGGCCCGGAGGAACACCAGCACTTCAGGGACGATGGTCCAGTTCGCGTAGCGGTAGACGGTGTCCCACGAAGTCCCGGTCGTGAAGGGCAGGACCTCGTTGCGGAAGTCCCTGGTATCAAAGGAGAAATACTCGTCCCGCAAGCGTTTCACTCGCGGAGAGAGATCTTCCGCCGCGCTCCAGATCTTGGGTCGTGCCCGGGCAGGAGTTGCACTGGCCATGTGGGGTCTCCGGCGTTCCTTGCGGCCTGTCTGGTACTGAGATCATACTTGATAACACTGCGAACAGACAAACGGCAAGGCTGTCGGAATCGTCAGGAACTGACGTGAGGGTCAGGCGGGAACGGCCGGACTACAGATACCCGGCCACATGCCCCCACTGTCGACGTGCGAGGAGCCACATGACGAGGGAAGGCGGCAGGAGCAGGAGCCCGAACAGGGCCAGCCGGAGTTGTCCGAAACGAATCCGGATCGTCATATGGGCGCCCGCCTCGGCCAGTGGACCGAGCGAGAAGAAGCCGTTGGCGACAACGCAGCATAGGAGCGCCATTCCCCAGAACCAGTGTCCATGGGCCGTGTGCTCGTGGTGTTTGGAGGCTTCCTCGAGCATCCGGGTGAGCGAGAGCAGGAGGACGCCTTCCCAAATGAGCATGAGATTGAACAGGACCCGGAACCGTTCCCATTGAAGCAGCAGTTGCGCGATGCCTTTGGCCAGCGAGGTCTCGTGTCCGGGCGCTTCGCCGCGCAAGGCTTCCCAGAAC
>JAAEQP010001788.1 GCA_024231375.1 bacterium
AATGGAGGTACAATTGCTTTTTTTTCAGCTAGCGACCGTGTGCTTCGCTGAATTCCTCGTCGGTCACTTCCAGCGACGCCACGTACCGGAAGGTACCGGCCGCCAGGCCGTCGAACACGCTCTCGAACACCTGTTCGGCGCCACCCGTCATCATGGCGCGCAGTGTAGACCCCAGCACGATGCCGATGGGGGTGGACAGACAGAAAAGGGCGATGATGTTGGCGGCGCGTTTCTTGGGGATGCCGCCGCGGCAAAGGCTGACGCCCAATGCGAAGGCCGCTGACCCTTTGTGGGCCACGATGGCGAAGAGGATGACGAAGGCCTTGATGACGGTCTCCTCGGCGCCGAGCGCGATTCCGGCGATCATGGAATGCACCGACAGAACCAAGGTGAGGATGTAGGGGTAGGCGGAGGGCGCAGGTTGGTCCGGTGCTTCGGAATGCTCCTGTTCGTCGTGCGCACCGAGCATGACGCGCTCGAGCAGCAACACGGCGCAGAACCCGCACGCGCACAGGAGAAAGGCCCAGGGGTACCCCGAGCAACCGGGGGAGGACGCGAAACCGTCCACCGCGTCGGGCAGCATGTGGATGAAGCCCGCGCCAAGGAAGACCCCGCCCGAGAAGGCGTTGCCCAGCGAGAAGAACCGGGCACTCCGCTTGGAACCCGAAAGGAGGATGGCCACCATCCCGCCCAGGAGACCTGTCAGGAGTACGGCCGCGACCGCAATCGCTTTGAACACCGCAATCGACATGACCTTCTCCTCCGGTTGGAACGGTCCCCTACCATACCACGGATGGAACCCGCCTGTTGCACGAGGGATAGACATGTGGTTGAATTGAGCGCGTGCGGTACGCCTAGCGAAAGGCACACGAGGGGGACATTATGCAGAAGCTTATCTCGACGGGCATCGCGGTTCTAGTCGCCACAGCCGCGTCGGCCGGGGTCGCGCCAACGTTTCAGGATCTAATGGACCCGGCCGTATTCCCAGACCCACAACAAGGCATGGCGGTCGAATCGGTCGAGACCGGCGACGATGCCATCACGGTCCAGACCACGGGCGCGCGCATGCACGTGCATAGCGAGGACGGCACGATTCAGTTCGACCAACGCATCGGTCATGAACGCACGGTCGCGCTGCTCAGCGTGGGGCAGCAAATGCATGGCCTTGGCGTCACCCATAGGGGGCCGGGATTCGCGCGCATCACGGTCGAAGAACCGCCGATGACGATACGCATCAACGGCGATTCCTTGTGCATGGTGCAAGCCCACGCGTCCGTGGATGTGACCGTCAGCAGCCGTATCGAGCCGGTATGGGACGGGTCGTTCGCGGCGAACCATCTCATCGCCGACGAGTGGGGCGCGTTCGGTCTGTACTGTTCCGATCAGAAGATAGACGACCATTTCTTCGCCCACAGAGAACCCATGGCTCGGTACGCACCCCTTCCGGCCAACGCCGTGCTCTGGGTCGCCGTATGCCCGCCAAAGCCCTACGACTGGGAGCGGTCGCTGAAGGACAACGTCGTGTGGCATTGGTCGCGCGAGACGAGTTACCCGACCGATGACGTGTTGGCGAGTTGGGCGCCCCACGGCAACATCGTGCTGCTCCAGTCGGAAGTGATGCTGTGGAAAGACTGGAATCTCGGGTTTGAACCGCGGTTGGGCGTTGAGGAGTTCGCGCGGGTGCGCAAGACCATCCACGATCTCGGCATGCGGTTCATCGTGTACACCAGCCCCTTCTACTTTCTCAAGGACACCGCGCTCGAATCCCGCGCGTTGAACAGTTTCGAGAACTTCAAAGGCTGGCCGCCCGGTACGCCCACCGGCGAGAATATGGATCTGTTCCTCGAGGAAATCCGCAAGGTCATGGCCGAATACAAGCCGGATGGCCTCTATTTCGACGGGCAGTACTTCCACAATCCCGCCGCTCTGTACGCCTTGGCACGGCACGCGCGCGAGATTGTTGGCGAAGACGGCATCCTCGAATGGCACTCCACCACCGCGCTCGGGACCGGCTACTGCTATCTGCCGCAGGCGGACGCATATGTGGACTTCATTCTGCGTGGGGAAGGCCGGGCAACGATCTACGAGAACGAGAGCTACATGCGGTTCTTCGTGTCGGGGTACAACATCAGCAATTCCATCGGCGTGCTCTGCAACAACGGACCCGTGGGCGTGAATCCGGACTTGGCCCGGCGCGTCCTGGACGCCAACGGCCGGTTCCACACCATCGTGAGTTGGCTCGACAAGCCCGACGTCATGGCGGCCCTGGATACTGAGTACAAGGCGAAGCTGACGCCGGATCTTCGTACGTCCTTCGAGGCGCAGGCGGATGCCCGCCAGGAGCAGGCTGTCGAAATCGCCCGCTCCCGCGCAGGCGAAATCGCCGCGCTCGACGCGCCACCCGAATGGGGCGACCCCGTGTATGTCCAGCAGTTCGACGCCATGCCGGACGGAGAGCAGATGGTGTCGCCTGCGAATGCCGATTCCATTGCCGTGAAAGAAGGGGCGCTACGCGTGAAAGGTCATGCCAATACCTACGCGTTCGTGCGGCTACCGATCGACGGCACCTCTTCCGGGTTTGTTACGCGGCTCAAGAGCGGCAGCGACGGCGGTCAGTCCTGGGGATGCGCGGCGGCATTGCGGTTCAAGAACGGCACCTTGATCCGTATCGGGATGCGCGCAGGCGGCGAGCTTCAGGCCGACGTACCTGGTATCCAGCTTCATGGCAGCTCCTGCGACGTCCATCAATGGATGTGGCTTCGGGCGCGATGGCTGAAGAACGGCGGGGTGGTGGAGCGCAGTCTCGATGGCGTGACCTACGAAACACTTTGGTACTTTGAGCACGGCGGCGTGCTGAGTGGTCCGGTCTCGGAAGTCCTCGTGGGCAAAGTGCCCTACGACGGCGAACCCAAGGACCACAGCGCTCTCGGCGGTGTGGGAGAATGTGCGGTCGATTTCGTGCAGGTATACGCGAAGTAGCCGACGGAAGAGAGGGAAGAATGAGAATCGTGAGCGTATTCACTGTGGTGTTCGTTGGCGCGTTATCGGCTGGCGCCGCAACTCTGCCGGGATTCCACGGAGAGGTGGATGATGTGACCGCTGTGCCTGGTTCGCAACCGGCCGACGTGGCGGTGGAGGGGCCTCAGACGCCGGACATAGATCTCATTGCCATGGCGCGTTGGGCCATGCAGGCGCTCAAGAAGAATCCTCGGCCCCATCTCGATTACGAATGCCGGTTCTCCATGAGCCTGCTCCACTACCCGCCCGGCCCAGGTCCCGACACCCATGATCCCATCACGGCGGGCGACACCGAGAACCGAATCGACTGGGAATTCGGGTATATGAAGGACATGTGCGGCGACGCATCCGGCGATGCGATTGCCGCGGGTCTCCGCAAGCGGTTGCTCGGCCATCGTCGCGACGACGGGCTCTGCTGGGTGCCGACGAACGCCTTTGGCCGGCTACCGGGAATCTGGGCCAACCATTGGACCACCGGAAAACTGCTCATCAGCCTTTCCAACGACTACCGACGCACCGGCGACGAATCGCTTCGGCAGCAGTGCCGCAAGATGTTCGAGGGGTTGCGTGCCCGCGCCGAGTGGGTGGACGGCCGTGCCTACTACCCCGGAGGCAACAGTTGTTGGAACAATGAAGGCTGGGCCATCACCGACGCATCGCCCTACTCGCCCGCCATGCCCTTGGAAGCCATCGTCACGTACTACGAGGCGTTCAAAGACCCGGAGGCCCTGGCGTTCGCGTTGGCGTTTGCGCGCGGCGAAATGGCCCACGACCAGTGGGACCACTGGATTCTGCGCAACCCCGAGTCGCTGACGCCCGAGCAACGGGAACAGGCCAAACTGACCAGTAGTATCGAGATCTGGCCTACCGCGCCCATGACGGCGAACCTGCTCGTGCGGCCCGACGGGTCGTTTGACCACCATAGCCACATGCGCGGCCATCAAGGATGGGGCATGGCGCATCTCGCTGCCGTGACGCGCGATCCGGAACTGGTAGCGTGGTCGAAACGGCTGTGCGATTTCTTCCTGTCCCGCGGCACGGATTACGGGTGGATTCCCGAGTCCATGACCTACCCCCGCCGGTCCGAGACGTGCGCCGTGGCCGATGTGATCGATATCACGGCGTACGTGGCCCAGTGCGGCTATCCGGACTACTGGGACGTGGTGGAGCGGTTCACGCGCAACTACATTCGCGAAGCCCAGTTCTTCCTCACGGACGAGTATGTGGCCCTGTACAAACACCTCCATCCCGGCGAAGAAGGGGACAAGGGCTTGGCATTGGCACGGGATTTCGAGGGCGGGTTCCTCGGAGCGATGGGTATCAGCGACCAATGCTTTGCGCCGAACACCATGGACATGATGGGCTGCTGCGTACCGGAAGGCATGCGCTCCATCCACACGGCCTGGATCAACACGGTCGTGCGCCAAGACGATGGGGTGTATGTGAACCTATGTCTCGACCGCGATGCGGCTGAGGCGAAGGTTACGTCGTTCCGTCCCGATGCGGGCCGGATGATGGTCACCGCCAAGACCGCGGCGGACTTCTTCCTGCGTCCGCCGTCGTGGGCGCCCCGCGACGCGGTCCGCGCCTATCGCAATGGGGAAACCGTGCCGGTCGAGTGGGTGGATGCCTACGCTGCCTTCCGAACGGTGGAGCCGAACGACGCGCTGACGATCACCTATCCCATGGTGGCGTTCGTGCAGAAGCAGGCGGTCAAGAACGCGCCCGGTGAGCCCGACCGGCAGGTGACCATCACATGGCGTGGCAACACGGTCACCAACCTCGAACCCAAAGGCGCGCAGCTTCCGCTGTATCAGGTTGTGCCGAGGCCTTTGCCGCCGTTGCCGGAGTAGGGGCGGGGACGAGGGCCGCTACCTGAACCGTAGCGAATACACGTCCGCGTCCTTCAGCACAAATCGTATGCGCACCGTCTGCCCCGCCAGCGCGCTCACGTCGGGTCCCGCCTTCCACGAAACGGTCTGGTTGATGGTGTCGCCGTACATCTCGGGGCAGTCGGCGAGGCTGAATCCGTCGATGGGCGCGCCGTCGGCGGTTTGGAGTTCGACGCGTACGCTGCCGGCCGCTGACGAGGAGTAGTTGATGACGAGTGCGGCTCCCGTGAACGTCAGCGGCTTGGTAGTGAACTCGCCTCCGGCACCCTTCGCGTGCATGGATACAAATCCGTCGATACGGAGGCTGTAGCGACGCATGCGGTTCACGTCGTCGCGCCACGCGCCTTCACTGAGGTACATGGACAACTCGTTCGGCATGTCCATGCGCGCCAGGTTGGGCAGGTGTTCTTCGGCGGGGTTGCAGCGGGTCTCGACGAGGCCCCAGCTCTGATACATGTCGCCGTACATCCAGGTGCCTTTCTCCTGCAAGCCCGGACGGATGAAGGCCTCGGCCCACCGATGGAAGGTGACGCCGTCGCGGCTGGTCATGAAGAGTCCGTCGGTCAGATCGGTGCCGCCGCGCAGGATGGCTTTCATCACATCATCGCGCAGACCGACGGGGTCCAACGTCTTCACGTGATCGGTCAGCGGCCGGTCCACGTAGCGGGTCGGAAACCCAACAAGGATGTGCGGTGCGCGGTAGTAGGGGATGACCTGGTTCGTGTAAAGCTGTTCGGTGGGCGCGCCGGGATACGTGAGCGGCACGGCGGGTTCCCAGTTCACGAAATCCGGCGACGTGGTCATGGCGACCGTGCGATAGCGTTTCCCGCCTTCCTCGGTGAACGTGCGGAAGTAGGCCGCATACCGGCCGCGGGCTTCGTCCCAGAACCCAACGTTCTGCGAGTCGAAGGCGCCTTTGGTGATGACGGGTTTCTCGCTGATGAGCGACCACCGAACCGCGTCGGACGACTTGAACACATACAGGCCGTTGCCGAGTCCGCCGAGGGCTTTGTACTTGGCGTCCGGCGCGCAGTCCGGGTTGGTGTCGATGAAGGGCGTGAAGTTGTGACTCGCCACGCCGTCCCAGACGATGTTGTTCTTGGTGGACCCGTCAAACGCCACCAGGCCCAGGTCCGGCGTCGTCCAATTGACGCCGTCCGTGCTCACCGCGTAGCAGATGACCTCGTGCTGCGCGGGACCGAACTTGCCGGGGGTCATGATGAACCGGTGGCCCCGATAATACATGCGGTACAGGGGACCGTCCTGAAACACCGTGTGGTACCCGCTCGCGCCGCCTTCCCACGGTGCGTCGTGAACGATGGCGATCTCGCGCGGCACGGGATGGTGCAGCAGCAGTTCGACGCCGTCCATCGTGTCGATGAGATGGTCGTCGACCATGAGTTCGAGGCGGGAGCCGATGTCGATGGGTTGGGCGGTTGCCCATCCGGCTGCAAGCACAAGGCAAAGGGCAGGAAACAAGAGAATGCGGATCGTACGTGTCATGACATCACCCCCCAGTCGGTGTTGGTACTAGCGACGAGTATACCATCGCATCGGCGAAGCCAACCCTAGAGTTTCTTGCGGAAGGGAGCGCGAGGGAAACCGCTTCTTTGCAAAGAAGGGGTTCCCCTCGCATCCTACTCTTCACACGCCTCATCCACAGCCGCCGCCAACTCCGCGCGGGCGGCGTCGATGACGGGCTGCAATCCGGCCAGCCAACGTTGCGTATCCTCGTGTTCGGCCAACTCGGGATGCTGTCGGAGTTTCTTCGCCTTGGGCAAGTGTTCGCGCCACTCGCCTTTCGCGTTGCGATAACCCCAGTCCGCTGCTTCCGACTTGGAACTGAGCCGGCCTTCCCGCAACCACAGCAACTGACGTGGCGCGTCGAGTAACCAATCGATGCTGTGCAATCCGCCGTTGGCCTTCGCGTGGGGCCACGTGCTCCTCAGCACTTCCTTGAGGTTGCCGACGAGGGTAGCGTGGCTGGGACGGGGAATCTCGGCGCGCACGTCGTGCCCGTACACGAGCGTGCCGCGCTCACGAATGACATTGAGCACAATCCAACCGAGTTCGTTGGTGGTCCACACGCGATTCTTCGTGGTTCCCCACCACACCGCGCGACCAGGCATCGCCGGGTCCAACATCGCGCGTGGAAGGAAGGCTCCTTCCAGCATATGGCTGACGACGCTGGCCTTCTCGGACCGGAAAGGTTTACGCATGGCGATCAGCGCATCGCAGTCCGTCTCCGAGAGATCCCCGTCGACAACCGCGACGAAATCCAGATCGCCATACCCCGGCGCAAGGTCGTCGAACGTCACCGATCCGTACAACAGCAGCGACACCAGCCGGTCGCCCAGGACCTCGCGCGTTGCGATCATCAGCGATTCCAGCGCGTCATCCACATCCGGCGACCCCGTCGCGCGTTCCAGCAACATGCAAGCGCCCCCGTTGGTCGTATGCCCCGTACCCGAGTATACCCAACGGAATGCGCATGGACGAAGTTGGGGCCAGGCACGATCCGTCTATGCGCGGCCCCTTCAGGGCCGGGGTGTTGTCGCGGGTAACCCGGGGCTGCGCTTCGCTTGCCCCGGGCTGTTATGCGCGCACCTTTCAGGTGCGGGGAGCGGGATTACCCGATGTGGACGCAGGTTTCGCGAGTGGGGTGGCCTCGTCGTGCGCGCCGTGTGTCCGATCGCCAAAAACAACATGAAAGTTTCTTGCGGAAGGGAGCCCGAGGGAAACCGCTTCTTTCCAAAGAAGGGGTTCCCCTCGCATCTTCATTCTTCTTCGCCCTACTCTTCCTCTTCCCTCGCTGCCACCGTGTCGGACAACAACCAGCGGTCGCGTTTGACGAAGGGGCCGCCTTCAAACGTCTGTTGGCAGCCGCCGGTCTTTTCGAGGTGATCGAAACAGCTTCGCATACAGCCGCGGGACCCGCCGATGCCGTAGCTGCCGTCGCCGCCCCACTGTTTGATTTGGGCGTGACCTTCGACGATGTAGCCGGACGGATCTTCCTCGGTGGCGCGCCATGTGCCTGTGGAGAAGGGCCAACACATCTTGTAGGCCATCTCTTCGGAGATGTCCTGTTTGGTGACGTCGAAAGAGTAGCCGGGGAACGCTTTGTGGATGAAGGGCGACACACGCGGGTCGCCACCATGATAGCCCAAGGTGCAGCGGCCCATATGTACGTCGCCCCACGAGTATTCCTTGTCCTCGATGCGGATGGTGACCATCTTGTCGTCCTTTTTGTGGGGGATGGCGTCGCACGGGCAGCCTTGCACGCACGCCATGCACCGGTCGCACAAGGTGTCGGGTTCGAGCAACGGGTCCGGTTCGAGTTCCGCGTCGGTGACGATGGCTGACAAGCGTTGCCGGGGACCGAATTTCTCGGTCAGGAACACTTTGGACCATCCGATCTCGCCCAGGCCCGCCGCGACACCTGCGATTCGGATGGCCAGATGTACGTCGGGCGCGACGGCGTCGGGACGGATGGGATCGATGGGGGGTTGGCTCTCGGGCACGCCGGGGTAGTAGGGCACGGCTTCCCAACCCCGGTCTTCGATCATGCAGGCGGTTTCGTACACCGCACGGGGGATGAAGAAACTGTTCAGCAGACCGTGGTACCCGAAATAGGTGTAGTTGGGCCAGTACGTGCCTTCTTCGATGCCGCGCCAGTTGCCGCGGAGGATGCGGCGCGCCACCACAATCACCGACCGCGCGTTGGGCATGATGGCGGCCGGGTGCATGCGGGGCGGCGCGTTCTCGAAGCGTTCGATGTTCGCCACCGCCACCAGGTCCAACCCTTGCGCGAGGGCGAAGTCTTTGACCTGTTGGGCCGTGATGGTGGCCATGGCTATGCCTCCTCCACGAGCGAGGCTTCGCCCGTGCGGTCGATGCGCCACGCGGGACGTTGCCGGAAGGTATTGGCGAACCGGTTGCCGACGAGTCCCTCTTCCTCGATGTGGTGGATGCACGTGCGCGTACACAGTGCGCCGATACGGTCCGGCCGTCCGCTGGGATGCAGGCGGTTCTTGAGCGCGCCGTTCTTGCACGACCGGCACGTGTCCAGGTCGACTTCAGCGACGGGCATGGTCATGCCGCAGATGGTGACCGCCGACAGGGAGTCGGTCGACTCCCTGTCGACCATGGCATCCAGTGGACACGCTGCCACGCATTGTTTGCACAGGTCGCACACGTTGGTTTCGCACAAGGGGTCGGCGGCCAGTGGCGCATCGGTGAGGATGAGTTGCAGCCGTTGACGGGGACCGTACTCAGGCGTCATGAGTTCGCCGTTGTACCCGATGCGGCCCACGCCCGCGCGCACGGCGGCGTCCATGAAATCGATCATCACGTTAGGCGCAGGGGCGCCGTCGCGCACGGCCACGCCCGATGGCGGCGCCTCGGGTGGCAACTCGGGCAGGGGCACGGCTTCCCACCGTTGGTCTTCGAGAAAGGTCGCCACGCCCACGGTGGTCAATGCCAGGAATCGGTCCGGTACCCAGTTGCCGGCGTATTGCATGTACAAGCCGAACTGGGTGGCCTCTTCGACGCCGCGCAGACAGCCGCGGGCGATTCGTTTGCCCACTACGATGACGGATTGCGCCTCGGGGAAGATTGAGGCGGGATGGTGTGCCGGGTCGATCTCGACGAACCGGTCGATGGATGCGATGCCCACGAGATCGGCCCCGGCCGCGCGCGCGGCGTCCTTGAGTTGTTGGGTTAGTGTCTGGTCAGTTTCGGTCATAGTGTGCTCCTAATCGTGGAGGAAGAGCGGGGGACAACCCTTTTCTGAGGAAAAGCGTTTTCCCCTGCACCCCTTTCGGAAAAGACTGAAGCGATGCCTTGCATCGCGGCGTGTGTTTGTCATTGCGGTGCATGTGTTTACACGGGTTGGGGTACGACTCGGCTGGCGGCGTGGCCCAGGGCAAACGAAAGGCCTTGGCCCGCTGTGCGTACCTGATGCTGGAAGGCGTCGTGGTCTTTGAGTTCCCAGTCCGCTGCTGTCAGGGAAGCGCCAACCGCGGCAATGACCGTACCTCGATGGTCGTAGACCGGCGCGGCAACGCCGACCACGCGTGGGAGGTCGTCGAGCGGTTTGGACACCAACGCGCAGCCCTCCTCCAGGATATCGGCCTGTTCCGTATTGTCCAGGCGGGTCTCGCTAGTGAGTAAACCGTGTGCCAACAGCACTTTGCCCATGGCCGACTCATGCGGGGTCATGGTGCTGCCGAACCCGGGCGCCCGTTCTTCGAACCGGCCGGCGGCGTATACCGTTGCGATGGTCAGGACTTGGTCCAGGTGGGGCACGCCAAGGTAGGTGCTCACGCCGAGACGGTCCGACAGGTCCCGGATGTACACCTGCCCCACCCGGTACAAGCCCATGCCCGACAGGATTTCCGACGATAACTCCAGCGTGCGCAACCCGATACGGTATTCACGGGATCCAGTGTCCTGCACCACGTACCCTCGGTCGACCAAGGTCTTCAGCAACCGGCACGCATGACCCCGGTCCATGCCCGTCAGGTTCGCCACCTCCGCCACCGAGAAGCCGCGTGCTTCGGCGGCCATGGTTTCAAGGACGTACAGGCCCTTCTGTAGATTCGAGTTTCGCGCCATTGTCTATATGCCGTTCCTCTCGGGCTCCAATTGCCAAATAGACAATAGCACGATTTCCGCGTTTGGTCAATGTCGGGCCAGTGAGGTGGCCTTTCTTGAAGGGGGTCTGGGGGATGGTTCTTTCCCCCACTCTTGATCCATGCGCATAAGGTCTGGCATTCATAGGAAAACCAAGGGGGTGCGCAGTATGCCAGCGTTCACGACCGACTACGATGTGTTCTACCGATGGCAATGGTTCTCGCGGGACCGATGGCGCGGCGGGTTCCGGGAGGGTAAGCGGCATTCGTCCCTTGGCTTCGCGGATCTGCTGAAGGAACGGGGCATGGCTGAGGAGCCCGTGCTGGACTGTTCCTGCGGTCTTGGGTTGAAGACCCTTGTCATGAAGGAACTCGGACTCCGTGTCGAAGGGTCCGACGCCTGCGCGGAGGGGATTGAGTACGCCCGGCGGTTTGCGGCTGAGGAAGGGCACCCGGACCTGGCGTACTTTCCGTCGACGTGGGCCGAGTTGCCGGAGGCGACGGAACAGCGGTACGCAGCGGTCTTCTGTGACGCCTTGTCGTGGATACATGAGGACGCCGACATGGCAGCGTCGCTCCGCGGACTGCACGACGTGTTGCGGCCGGGCGGCGTGTTGGTCTACATGGGCGCGTTGCCGGGGTCGGGAGGCTTCGACGGGTCCGAAGCGCGGTTGCTGGAGGAGGAGTGGCAGCGGGCGTTGGCGCATCAGGGCGGACCGTATGCGCTGGGGTACCAGCACACGGCGGACGGCGTATCGGTCACCGAAACCATCGTCCTCGAGCGGGGCACGGACTACATCGACAAGCACCACCTGTATGCCGTCACCGAGGACGGTGCTACCCGGCTGGAAGCCATGACCATGCGCAGCGTGGTGAAATGGTACTGGGACCGCATTGAGCCGTTGCTGCGCGCGGCGGGGTTTG
>JAAEQP010001789.1 GCA_024231375.1 bacterium
AGGCGCCGAGGACGACGCTCATTGGGCGCGGCTCCAGCAGGCCAATGCGCTATTCAAGCTCAGCGACCTTGAAGCCAGCGTCCTGCTCTACGATGAGGTCGCTCAATCTACGTCGCCTTGGGCGGAGCAAGCAGGCGTGAACGCGGAAGAGACCCGGCTCGAGCAGCGGATTCGGGGCCTTCCCGTGACGCCGCGGCAGCCGCAAGGATAGCTATGATGTCGAACCCGACGCTGGCGAAGCGCATGGAGAACTACTTCGGACGCCAGATCGCTTTGTACGAGACGTTGCTGACATTCTACGACACGTTTCAGGAAGATCTGGAACCAGAGCGCGTAGAAGAATTGGCCGAAAAACATCGGGTCAACGGACGAGAGGCCGCGGCCCTTGAGCGGGAGTTCCAGCTCCTGGCACGCGAATGGCAGGCGGCTGAGGATTTGGACGAGGCAGAACGGGTCAGGGTGCGCGCAACGGCACGGCGAGCCGAGGGCCTCGGTCAGGAAGTGGCGAAACGAAACGCGGAAGCCGCGAATGAACTCGAAAGGCGCATAGGATCGATGAAGGCAGACTCGAGAAAACTCCGTAGGGGTCTGGAATCCCTGCGGAAGTTCCGTCCGGACGCCTCTTCCGATCCGGGTTTCATCGACAAACGGACATGATGAACTTTGACACAGATGTGAAGGCGCTTGCCGAGGCCTTCGAGCAATTCACGCAAACCACCCGCGCGATGGAGGAGTCGTATCGGCGGCTGGAGGCGCGGATGGAGGAACTCGATCAAGAACTGGCCGCGAAGAACCGTGAGTTGGCCATCACGAGCGACTATCTGAATTCGACCCTCGACAGCATGTCGGACGGCGTCATCGCGGTGGATACGAATAATGTCGTGACAACGTTTAACCGTGCCGCGGGCGACATTCTTGGTTTTGGCCCGGACGACATCGTCGGCTATGCGTTCGAGGAACTGTTCGGCCGTACGTTCGCTGTGCCACCAGGACGCCATGTCATGGAGCTGCGCACGAAGGAAGGTCGCATGACGCCCGTGACGGAGAAGGATGCGCCCCTGTCGGATCGGGCCAACCGCCGCATCGGCACGGTGAAGGTCTTTCAGGATTTGAGCGAGATCGAGGCCCTCCGGGAGAAGGTGCGGCGCCAAGACCGCCTTGCCGCCATTGGTGAGATGGCCGCCACGGTCGCCCATGAAATCCGCAATCCACTCGGGGGCATTCACGGGTTCGCAGCCCTGTTGGCGCGCGACGTGGAGGCGGAAGATCCGCGCGCCCGCTTGGTGGACAAGATCCTCGTCGGGACGAAGGAGCTGGAGCGGGTCGTGGGCGAACTGCTCGAATACACGCGCCCGATGGAACTACGAACGCGGGCGACGGTCTGCGCGGATCTTGTCGATGCAGCGTTGGGCTATGTGGAAACCGGCGATGAAGTGATGACGGAGAATGCGGTTGACGTCCTCCTTCAGGTCCACGTAGACCCAGACAAGATGCGTCAGGCGTTCTTGAACATTCTGCTCAACGCGGCGCAAAGCATCGAGGGCGCCGGACGAATACGCATCGCGTCGAACATCGAAGACGCGTCGGTGGTAGTCGCCGTGTCGGACACCGGATGCGGCATGGTGCCGGAGCAGCTGGACCAAGCGTTCACGCCGTTCTTCACGACGAAGGAGAAAGGCACTGGGCTCGGCCTTGCCGTGGCCGCAAAGATTGTGGAAGGCCATGGCGGGAATATTGAAGTGGAAAGTGAACCAGGCAAGGGTTCGACGTTCCGTGTTCGCCTTCCTGGGCGCCTC
Source organism: bacterium (assembly GCA_024231375.1). The sequence goes on from JAAEQP010001789.1 coordinate 1,797, forward strand.
CTTCCCGAGCACCGCCTCCCGGGACGTCACGTGCCGGGAGTGGATCCAGCGACGGAGCACCCGAACGCATGAAACGTCCACTCTTGCACAGAC
>JAAEQP010001790.1 GCA_024231375.1 bacterium
ACAAGCATGGCCATGGTGGCGGAATGCAAATCGGTGGGGAACTGATCCGTGTCCCAACCCAGATTTGGGTCGCCGCGGTTGATGTCGAGGCTGCCGAGGTTGCCGTTCATGGACGCCGTCGTGAGTTCATGCTCGAAGGTGTGCCCCGCGAGGGTCGCGTGGTTGGCTTCCACGTTGAGCATGAAGTCGTCCATGAGGTCGTAGGCTCGGAGGAACGACAAGGTCGTAGCGGCGTCGTAGTCGTATTGGTGTGTGCTGGGCTCTTTCGGTTTCGGTTCGATGAAGAACTTGCCCTTGAAGCCGTTTGCGCGCGCGTATCGGACGGCCATATGGAACATCTGACCCAGTTGGTCGAGTTCCTGTTTCATGTTCGTGTTGAGGAGCGTCGAATACCCCTCGCGGCCGCCCCAGAACACGTAGCCCGTGCCGCCCAGTTCGATGGTCGCATCGATGGCGCGCCGGATCTGGCTCGCGGCGTAGGCGTACACCTTCGGGTCGGGGTTCGTCGCGGCGCCGTTGGTGTAGCGCGGATGGCTGAACAGGTTGGCCGTGCCCCACAGCAGCTTCACGCCGGTGCTGCGTTGCAGTTTTTTGGCGCGCTTCACGAGTTTGTCGAGATTCCGGTTCGACTCGGCAATCGTGTCGCCTTCGGGGGCCATGTCGCGGTCGTGGAAGCAGTAGTATCCCACGCCCAACTTCGTGGCGAACTCGAACAGCGCGTCCTGCGTCTTCTCCGCGACGTCCATGGCGCAGGAGCCCTTGTCCCAAGGCCGGTCATACACCGCGCCGCCAAAGGGGTCGGCGCCCGTCCCTTTCAGCGTATGCCAATAGGCGACGGCGAATTTCAGGTGCTGGGCCATCGTCTTGCCGCCGACCTTCCGCTTCGCATTGTAATATCGAAAGGCGAGGGGTTTGTTCGTCTTGGGTCCCTCATACCGGATCGGTTTCTTCACTTCGGGGAAATACGAAGACATCAGTCGCTCTCCTTTCCGACGTTCTGACTTGAGCAAGCATCCACACCGTTGCCCGAAAGCTTACACCGAACGGCCCGATTCCTCAAGAGGCCTTCGCCGTCTTCCTGCGCCTCACGGCCCGTCGCGCGGTTCGACCTCACGCGAGAAGCGCCTGCTCCAGGCGC
>JAAEQP010001791.1 GCA_024231375.1 bacterium
CAGGCCTATCGCCTGCCCGCCATGACGGCCCATCCGGTCGCCGATGTCACGGTCATGCCCGACCGAGCCACCCTGGCGTGGCGCGAGTTCCAACTGACGTGCTACGACTACCCGGGCCAGACGCTGTACCACGACGCCCTCTTGGTCGAGCGCAAGGCCGGCGAGAAGATCTTCTTCCTCGGGGACTCGTTCACGCCCTCGGGAATCGACGACTATTGTCTCCTCAATCGCAACCTACTGCACGAAGGCGCGGGCTACTTCTACTGTCTCGACATCCTGGAGTCATTGCCCTCGGGCGCCTGGCTGGTCAATGAGCACGTCGTTCCCGCCTTTCGATTCGACAAATCGCAACTGGCCCACATGCGCCGCGTCCTGACCGAACGCCAACGCCTGCTGGCCGACCTGTTCCCTTGGAACGACGCGAACTATGGCATCGACGAGCGTTGGGCCCGCTTCGATCCGTACGGACAGACCGTCCGCCCGGGCAAGACCGCAACTCTGGAGATCCGGATTCTGAACCATTCGGATCGTCCCCACGACTACACCGTGACGCCGCACGTCCCAGCCGGATTTCGTCTCGAACCGGCGCGGGCCGGCGTGACGGTCGGGCCCCGCGAAGAAGCCACCCTCACATTCAAGGTCTCTGTCCCGTCCTCCGCCGCCGGACCGGTCGCGGTCGTCACCGCCGATGTCGCCTTCGGACCGTGGGACCTGCGTCACTGGTGCGAAGCGCTCATTGAGATCGCGCCTTAGAGAACCGACGGCGTTCACGGGGGCTGGATTTTCGCCGCTTTTGCTTGCTTTTGCCCGCTATCCAGGTTAACAGAGTGGGATAGCGTTACCAACGCACAGGGTGGTATTGAGTTCAGATTCGAGTCTTTTGAAAGGAGGCTTCCGTGGGCAAACGCACATGCTATGTATCGGCCTTTCTGGCCTTGTGGATCAGTGGTGTTTCCATCGTCGCCGGGCAGACCGGCAATCCGTATCTGGGCCGCTGGGCGTTA
>JAAEQP010001792.1 GCA_024231375.1 bacterium
AGCCGGACCAGGTTGTCCATCTCCCGGTAGGTGAGCCACGTCCGCGTCAGATGCAGCGTCTCCGTACCAAGCACGTTCCCGTCTCCGTCAATCTCCTGGAGCAGGTGTTCCTCGACCAGGCTCTGGGCGAACTCATTGTACTCCGCCGCGCAATGGTCGAGCATCGAGATCTCGGTTCCAGGCACGGGATACCGGCCCACGTATTCAAGTTGATCGTCGTCGGTATTCAGTTGCGCCGCGATGGCCGACGGTTTCGCCGCCCAGAGGTTGAGAATGAGGGTCCCCTGTTCGTTCAGGTGTCTGCGTACACACTTCAGACACGAACGCTGGGCCTCGGACGTCATCAAGTGCATGAACGAGCGGTACGGAATCGCGATGAAGTCGAACGTCCGCTCGAGTTCGAACTCCGTCATGTCGCCTTCCACCAACTCCAAGGAACCCTCGACCGGACTAACCGCCTCCAGCTTGTCGCGGCACCGTTCCAGCATCGCGCCCGACATGTCCAACCCGGTCGCGTCCACGCCCGTCATGGCCATTGGTATGGCGATTCGTCCCGTGCCGCAGCCCAACTCGAGGGCCGGGCCCCCGATGCGGACGGCCTGCCCCACATAGAACTCGGCCTCCCCCTCAAGACCCAGATGCACGTAGTCGTAGTAGTCGGTCCAGGCATCGTATTCAGCCATTCTTGGATTCCTCTCGATACGGCCCAATCTTTGTGTCTAGGAAGCTGAGCATCTCCCCAAGAATCCGGCGACGCTCTCCCCAGTAGACAAAATCAAACCCGTGGGGTCTTCCGGGTACCTCCACCAAGTGGACCTCCACGTCGTTGTTCCGAAGCGTCTCGGCAAACGTGCGGGATTGCGCCACGGGTACGATCGCATCTTTATCGCCATGAACCAGCAGCACGGGCGCGGAATCCGGCGTGGCATAGGTCCCAGGGCTGGCCGCCTCGTAGGCGTCGTGCCCCTCCCAACGCTCATCGGGACCTACGAATTTCCGGAGAAAACGTTTGCCCATCCTCTTCATGGGACCCGTCGCGTCCATGTCCCTGAAGTTCGTCAAGTCCACCGAACCGTACAGCGCAACAGCGCACTTCACGGCGCTGGAGCACCCGAGATTCTCCGTACCTTCCAGACCGTCCTCGGGCCTGGTCGTGGCAAGCAATCCCGCCAGGTGGCCGCCGGACGAAGCTCCGAACGCCGCAATCCGATCAGGATCCACCCCCCACTCCGGTCCGTGCGTGCGGAGCCAGCGGACTGCCGCCTTGCTGTCATGCAGACAATTCGGAAACGAGTACTTGGGCATCTTGCGGTACTCGATGGTCATCACTGCGATGCCCTGCCTCGCGAACTGGCGAAAATACCATGCTTGTTGACGGCGCGTGCCCACGATCCAAGCGCCGCCATGCATCGCCACGATACCGGGCCGCGGTCCTCTGTGTCGGCCATCGGGCAGATAGAGCGTCATACGAAGGCGCTTCCCGCCCGGAGCGGCATACACCAGGCCGCGCTCCACTCGGTATCCTCTGCGCTCACCTCGCTCGCCCAACCCGGCCTCCTCTCCTACTTCAGCCTCTCACGCGTCCGACGCAATGGAGTCAAGTTCAGACCATCGCTCATACAAATGTTCAACCTGGAATTTGGCCGCTGCATGCGCGTCCAAGGTCTCCCGCACGACTTCGTGGCGCCCCTCGTAGAACCCGTCCTCTCCCATCAGCTCCTCGAGTCGCTCAAGTTCCGCTTCAGCCTCCTGTATAGCGTGCTCCATGCCCTCCAGTTCGCGCTTCTCATGCCAGTTGAGCCGCCGCGCGCCATCGGATCTCGACGCCCGTGCAACGCGCGGGGGTGTGGGGGGCGACGGTTCACGCTTCGCCGCATCGGCCTCCTGATGAGCCTGGTACACCAGGTAGTCGTCGTAAGTGCCGGCTATCTGAACCACGCGGCCTTCGCCCTCAAACACCAGCATGTGGGTGCATACCCGGTTCAAGAAGTAACGGTCGTGGCTTACAATCAGGGCGCATCCCTCGAAAGCCAGAATCGCCTCCTCAAGCAACCGCAACGTCGGGAGATCAAGGTCGTTCGTGGGTTCGTCCAACACCAGAAAATTGCCCCCGCGCAGCAGTTTCTTGGCCAAGTCTATCCGGTTCAGCTCCCCGCCCGACAGGTTGTCCATGGGCATCTCGATGGTCTTGCGATCGAACAGAAACCGTTCGAGGTAGGTCGGCACATACAGCCGCCTCCCGTTGACATCGATCTCCTTGGCCCCGTTGGTCACGTGGTGCAGCACCGACCTGGTCAGGTCGACTTCCTCGTGGCGTTGGTCCACGTAGAGAAACGACGTGGTGTCGCCCATGCGGACCGCCCCTCTGTCGGGATCTTCGATCCCCATCAGCACCCGCAGCAACGTGGTCTTACCGCACCCGTTTGGACCGAGAATCCCCACGCGCATGTCCTTCTGCACCATCATGGAGAAGTCCGAGAACAGGACGTTTTCCCCATAGGCGCGCGACACCGACTCCACTTCCAGAATGCGCTTGCCCAACCGTTCAGCCTGAGGAATCTCGAACGCAACCTCGCGGGGCAGAGGCCGGTCCAAGTCCTCATCAAGAGCCTCGAATCGCTGAATCCGGGCCTTCTGTTTGGTGCTCCGGGCCTTTGCCCCACGCCGAAGCCACGCCAGCTCCCGCCGCATCACGGCGCGCCGTCCCACAATCGCCTTGGCTTCCGCTTCATCCCGCCGGGTCTTGTATTCGAGGAACTGGGCGTAGCCCCCAGGGTAACCGACGAGGCGCTGTCCCTCCAGTTCCACGATCCGGTTGACCACGCGGTCGAGGAAGTACCGATCATGAGTGACCAGGACGCACCCGCCTTCGTAGGATTCCAGGAACGACTCAATCCACCGCACGCTGGCGACATCGATATGGTTGGTTGGCTCGTCGAGCAATAGCACATCGGGATGCCGCACCACGGACGCGGCCAGGTTCAGCCGACGCAGCTCACCGCCCGAGAGGCTCTCCAGCACGCGGTCATGCTCAGGCAGACACAAGCCCACCGAGACGCGTTTGACGTCCTCCTCAAGCCGCCACGCACCTGACAGCGACAGTTCATGCTCCAAGTGGGTCAACTCGGACGCCAGGCGCCCGTGGGCTTCATCATCCGTGGCAAGGCGTGCCAGATCTTCGGCCCGTCGATGGTAGTCGTCCAGTTTGGCCCTCAGTTCGCCGCACGCTTCGGCGAGAACCTCGCCCACGGTCATCGTCAGGGGAAACCGGTTCTGCTGCGCCAGCATCGATACGCGCAGGCCCTGCCTCCGCGTGGTGAACCCCTCTTCAGGGCTGTCCAGGTCCGCCATGATACGCAGCAGGGTCGATTTCCCGGACCCGTTCCGGCCAATCAGCCCGATGCGGTCGCCCGCGTGGATCGTCAGAGAAATGTCGTGGAGCACTTCCTGAGCACCGAAACTCTTGGAAACGCCCTGGACACTGAGTATGGCTTCTGTCATCGCGGTCATGGTCACTCCGGCTCCTGTGGCACAAACGAACCTACAATATCGGCTCTCCCCCTCCTTGCACAAGCTTGACCCGCTATCGCACCCCATCGACGACAGGGCCGACGTTGTCGCCACGGTCATCCGAAGGACCGATCCGACCATAGGTCCCATTCCCCGTCCCCCCCCCTTCCGGCGCGACTGATCCACGGATCGCGTGTATAATGGTTTCGGGAGGATTACATCATGCGGCAAATTCAC
>JAAEQP010001793.1 GCA_024231375.1 bacterium
GCACGATGAATCCGTATTCGGCAATGTTCACACCCGACCCCGCCGCGTTGTGGACGTACGCCTCACCGACCGTGAAGCGGTCCCAGCCCCTCTCCGATGGTGGCCCCTCGAACAACGCCGCGCCCTGCCACGACAGATACGGCCGTGTCTCGCCCTCCACGATGGCCCACGTCGCCGCGAAATCCCAGCCGGTGAACGTGCTCTGCAACTGCATTTGCGCCGATGTCTTCCCGGTTGCGCTCGCGCTCCCGGTATCATCCTGCACAATGCCCGTCGTCGTTCCGCTTGTTTCGGTGTCCCAATAGGAATCGTTCACAGTTCCGGACACCACAAGGCACATGAACCCGCCGACTCCGTTGGTCCCGTCAAGCGGTCCCGTGGCATAGCTTGACGTGATGCTACCACCGTCCATCGCACTAACCAGCCCTCCGAGGTAGTTCGTCCCGCCCGTCGTCCCCGTGGCGTAGCACGAACTGATGGTCCCAGAGCTGAAGCCGGCGAGTCCGCCGATGTAGGTCTCCCCGCTTGCGGCTCCCGTGGCAGAGCACGAACTGATGGTCCCCGTGTTGCCGCCTGCGAGCCCGCCGGTGTAGAGCTCCCCGCTTACGGCTCCCGTCGCGCAGCACGAACTGATGGTCCCCGTGTTGACGCCGGTGAGTCCGCCGACCCACGTCGTCCCGCTCACCGTTCCCGTGGCATGGGATGACGTGATGACACCGCCGTAATTGAAGCCGACGAGCCCACCAACGTGGCTCGCCCCGCTCACCACTCCCGTCGCACTACAGAATGAGATGGCGCCAATACTGCCCCCGACCAAGGCCCCGGTCCAACCTCCCCCCGTGACATCCACATTGGCGAGATTCAGGTGGGAGACGGCTCCCGTGTCAGTGATGAATCCGAAGAAC
>JAAEQP010001794.1 GCA_024231375.1 bacterium
ACGGGCAGGGCTTCGGGAAACGCGCGGAAGGCGTCGAAACCCGGCTGGGGTGTTTCTGCTATTCGGCCGAAGACACGGTCGAGGCGCTGGCCGCGGAAGTCTGCAAACTGGCGCGGGTCTGCGCCGAAGTGGTCATCGACGACGCCTTCCTCACATCCTGCCGCTGCGGCACATGCCGCACCGCCCGTGGGAATCGGGACTGGGGCGCCTACCGCCGCGATCTGCTGTGCGGCGTGGCCCGCACCCTCGTAGCGCGCGCACGCGAAGCGAACCCCGATGTCCGCGTCATCGTCAAATTCCCCCAGTACTACGAGCGGTACCATCGATTCGGCTACGACGCGGCGTGCTTTCACGAGATCTTCGATGCCGTGTGGCAAGGATCCGAAACGCGCGATCCGGCCACGGCGGAATACGGATATGTTGAGCCCTACGAGGGCTACTTCAACCTGCGCTGGATGGCTGCGTGCGCTGGCGACCGGTTCGAAGGTGCGTGGTTCGATTCACTGGACTGCGACGAACAGGTGTTCTACGAGCAGGCCGTCGAAACGTTCCTCGCGGCTCCCAGGGACGTGACAATCTTCTGTTACGGGGAAGACCTGTTCGGCGGCGGCATGATGCGCCGCGTCACGGACGCCCTGCCGTCGCTCCAGCGGCTCCGCGAAATCGCTACCGGACCCCAAGGCGTGCATGTGGTCAAACCGGCCAACTGCGATGGCGGACGCGACCTGTACCTGTTCGACTATCTGGGAATGCTGGGCATTCCGTGCGTCCCGGCCCTAGAGCCGAATCCCACCATGCGCAGCATGATCCTTACCGCCCACTCCTTGCGCGACCCGGCCATCGCCGCAGCCGTGCCGAAGGCCCTGATGGCGGGGCGTCACGTCATCGCCACGATTGGGGCCCTGGAAGCAGTCTCGGACAACGTGGAGTTGCTCGAATTCTTCGGCTATCGCCCCTCAGGCATCAGCTTGGGCGGCCCGCCTGTCGACGCATTCGTTGTCCGTGGCAAGCGGGTTCCGTGCAAGACGCCTTTCCGCCTGGGCGGCGACCTTGAGCCCGTGGACGCGTCGGTTCTGGCATGGGGCGAGTTCGAGGCTTGCGAACGCGGGCGCGTCCTGGCCCCCTTTGTCACGGCAAAATCCTTCGCCAGCGGCGGACGGGCTGTGGTCTGGTGCCTCGACACGTTCGGCGAGGAAGCCTTCGAGACCCGGGAACGCCTGAACGTGCCGGTACCATGCCCCGTGTGCCAACTTCCAATCCCGGTGGTGGACATGCTCAGGGAGACCGCCACGGCAGCGCTGGGCCTTCGCATAAGCGCACCACCGCGCGTATCCACCTATCTCTTCGGGGGTCACGCCGTGTTTGTGAACCACGGCGCCACCGTGGCCGAAGTGATTGCCGACGGTCTGGCGTGGGACGATGCAAGTCTGGAATCGGACTCGCCCAAGACGGTCTGCACCCCCAAGGGTCTCCTGCTGGCGCCGGGCAGCTACGCCGCGGTGAAGCGACAATAGCGAAGCCGGCGGATCACCGTAGCAATCCACCGGCTGATATCACACCGACTGTCGAGAGCGTCGCCTATTCCGAAACCACGTCGTCGAAATTCGGCTTGGCAGCGGCTTCACCCTTGCCCGATGCCCACTTCAGGGCATCCACAACGGTCTTCTGGAACTTCTTGTTTTCCCACACATCTTCCCGGTGACCCAGGGCGCTGTAGTACACGCGGCCCTCGCCAACCTGGGACACCCAAACCACCGGATACGCGGGGATGTTGTACGAGTCCTGCTTCGCACGTTCCTCGCCCGGATCCATCAAAGCCAGCACGCGCATCGATTCCTTGTTGAAATTGCGGAACA
>JAAEQP010001795.1 GCA_024231375.1 bacterium
CATTGAGATGGTCATGCCCGGCGACAGCGTGACGGTTACGGGTACGCTGATTACGCCCATCGCCATGGACTCGGGGCTGCGATTCGCCATCCGCGAAGGCGGACGCACCGTCGGCGCCGGCGTCGTGACGAAGATTATCGAATAAGGTGTACAGGCAGTAGCGCAGATTCCGCCTACGGACGGAGGCGGCCTGCTGCGAGCGGCGAAATCGGAGAACGCAATGGCCCAGACGAACAAAATACGCATCAAGCTTCGGGCATACGACCATCGGCTCCTGGATCAGTCGACCCAGGAGATCGTGGCGGCGGCGCAACGCACGGGATCGAGTGTTACCGGTCCGGTCCCGCTGCCGACAGCTCTCTCGAAGTACACGGTCAACCGCTCGCCGCACGTGGACAAGAAATCGCGGGAGCAGTTCGAGATCCGCACGCACAAACGGTTGCTGGACATTGTGAGTCCGACGGCTCAGACGGTGGACGCGCTCATGCGCCTGGATCTGCCGGCGGGTGTGGACGTGGAGATCAAGCAGTAGTTTATTTGGTGCCGGCGCCGGATTCATCTCCGGCGCGGGCGTGGACGCGCGGTATCGGAACGAGTTTGTGGCAACGCCGTGGGACGCGGCGCGAGATACTGCGGCCACCGGCCGGAGCCCAAACCGTGCCGGTGGTGATAGAGGGAACGACAAGCAATGGCAAATGGATTGCTGGGAACGAAGCTGGGCATGACCCGGATTTTCACGGACGACGGGCGTTGGATCGAAGTAACGCTCGTTGAAACCGGTCCATGCACGGTCATTCAGCGAAAGACTACCGAAATCGATGGCTACGAAGCGGTGCAGTTGGGCTACGGAGAGAAGAAGGAGTCCAAGTGCCGGAAGCCGCAGCGTGGTCACTTCGCCAAGGCGGAGACGTCGCCGAAACGATATCTGAAAGAGTTCCGGGTCGATGCCGCGAACGAACTGAAGATGGGCGACGAGCTCCGTGTCGACATTTTTGAAGCCGGCGAGCGGGTCGATGTGACCGGCACCTCGAAGGGTAAAGGCTTCGCCGGTGTTATCAAACGCCACAATTTCGGAGGTGGTCCCGGTGGCCACGGCTCCCGTTTCCACCGCCACCCGGGTTCGATCGGCATGAGTGCCGATCCGAGCAAGGTCGCCAAGGGCAAGAAGATGCCCGGCCAAATGGGCAACAAGCGTGTGACCGTGCAGGGTGTCGAGGTGGTTCGGGTTGATTCCGACAAGAACCTGTTGTTGCTTCGGGGCTCGGTTCCCGGCGCGATGGGCGGGCTTGTCGAGGTGAAGAAGACTATGAAGGCGGGCGCGCAATAGCGCGGCCGGTGTGAAAGGACCCAACAGTCATGGCATCGGCGAAGGTATATAAGATGGACGGCAGCGAGTCCGGGTCGGTCGATCTGAACGACACAGTGTTCAGTGTCGACATGAATTCGGTTCTCGTTCACGACGTGGCGGTAGCGCTTCAGAACGCACGCCGCCAGGGCAACGCGGAAACCAAGAGACGCGCCGAAGTGCGCGGTGGCGGAGCGAAACCCTATCGCCAGAAGGGCACGGGTAGCGCACGGCACGGCAGCACGCGCGAGCCTCAGATGCGTGGCGGTGGCGTGGTATTCGGCCCGCACAAGCGGAGCTACAAACACAAGGTGCCGGTTGCGGTACGGCGCAAAGCCCTGTGCTGCGCCCTGAGCGACCGTGTGCGCGGCGACGCGCTTCACGTGCTGGACGCCGTGGAAGTGCCGGAGCCCAAGACCAAGCCCCTCGCGGAAATGGCGACGCGGTTGCCGGGCGCCGAGAAGCGGCTGCTTCTGGTGACGGCGGCCGTGGACCGGAACCTGCTGTTGTCCGCGCGGAATCTGCCGCGGGTGACGATCACGACGGCGACCGACCTTAACACGCTTGACGTGCTGAACGCGGGCCGGGTTGTGGTTGTCCAGGACGCGCTGGCGAAACTTGAGGAACGGCTGTCATGAATTTGGAACCGTATCAGATCGTAAAGGCGCCGGTGTTGACCGAAGAGTCGACGCTGCAGTCGGAGAACCGCAATCAGTTCACGTTTCGCGTGGACCCGCGCGCGAACAAGATTCAGATTCGGGACGCAGTTGAGAAGCTCTTCAATGTGAAGGTGCTGTCTGTGAACACGATGAACTACGCAGGCAAGAAGCGGCGCCGCGGCCGTCAGGAAGGCCGCAAGGCGAGTTGGAAGAAGGCGGTGGTGACGCTTCAGCAGGGCGACGTGATCGATCTGTTGTAGGCAGCCCGGGGCCACGAAGCGCAGGACGAGGAACACAGACGGGAGTCGTAGCGCAGATGGGAATCAAAAAGTTCAAACCGACGACGCCTTCGCGGCGCGCGATGAGCGTGTCGGATTTCGCCGAGGTGACGAAGTCGAAGCCGGAGAAGGCGCTCACGGAGCCGAATCCGAAGAAGGCCGGCCGGAACAACACGGGGCGTATCACGATGCGCCGGCGCGGCGGCGGCCACAAGCGGCTGTACCGCAAGGTGGATTTCCGGCGGGACAAGGACGGCGTTCCGGGCAAGGTTACCGCGATTGAGTACGACCCTAACCGGTCGGCCCGTATCGCGTTGATCGTGTACGCAGATGGCGAGAAGCGGTACATCCTGGCCCCGAGCGGCCTGGATGTGGGCATGACCATTCAGAGCGGCAAGGGCGCGGAGTTTCAGGTGGGCAACTGCCTGGCCCTCGCGGACGTGCCGCTGGGTACCCAGGTTCACAATGTGGAACTGACGCCGGGCAAAGGCGGACGGCTGGCCCGGGCGGCCGGCATCAGCTGTCAGCTGCTTGCCAAGGAGGGCCGGTTCGCGGCGCTCCGGATGCCGTCGGGCGAGATGCGCCGTGTGTTTATCGATTGCCGCGCCACCATCGGGCAGGTGGGCAACGAAGACCACAGCAACATCAATCTCGGTAAAGCGGGACGTTCGCGGTGGCTTGGCCGGCGGCCAAAGGTCCGCGGTGTGGTGATGAACCCGGTTGATCACCCGCACGGCGGCGGTGAAGGCCGCACGTCGGGCGGTCGACATCCCGTATCGCCGTGGGGTGTGCCGACGAAGGGTCACCGGACCCGGGATCCGCGGAAACGGACGAGCAAGTACATCATCCGTCGGCGGAATAGTTAGAACGGAGCAGGACAGGAGACTGAACAGTGCCACGCTCAATTAAAAAAGGCCCGTTCGTGGATGGCCACCTGATCAAAAAGGTGGAGCATCAGATGAGGACCAACGACAAACGGGTAATCCGCACGTGGTCGCGCCGCTCGACGGTGCTGCCGGAAATGGTGGGGATGACGATGGCGGTCCACAACGGGATGAAGTTCGTGCCGGTGTTCGTCACGGAGAATATGGTCGGGCATAAGCTGGGCGAGTTCGCGCCGACGCGTACGTTCCGCGGCCATGGTGGAACCAGGGCCGATAAGGCCAGGTAGTTTAAGGAGGCCAATGATGGCGGAAGCGTCAGCACGGGCAAGACATATCCGAATTTCGGCTCGCAAGATGCGATTGGTCGCGGACCTGGTCCGCGGCAAGAAGGTGGCGAACGCGCTGGACATCCTGTCGTTCACCCCCAAGGGCGCAGCCCCGGTGTTGCGCGGCGTACTGGCTTCGGCGGTGGCAAACGCGGAGAGCGTGGCCGCCGAGAAGCGCGAGCGTGTCGACACGGATGAGATGGTGATTTCAAAGCTGTTGGTGGACGAGGGAATGACATGGAAGCGGATCCGGCCCGCGTCGCGCAGGCGCGCAGTGCGGATTCGTAAGCGGACGAGCCACATTCAACTCGTCATCAGTGAACCGTAAGGAGAGAACTTGTGGGTCAGAAGGTACATCCGTTGGGCTTTCGCCTGGGCGTGATCCGCACGTGGAGTTCGATGTGGTATGCGGGCAAGGATTACGCGAACCTGCTGCACGAAGACCTGAAGCTCCGTAATTACGTCAAGAAACGTCTCTATCAGACAGGCGTGGCCAAGGTGGATATCGAGCGCGCCGGACGCAAGGCGAAGGTTCATATTTACACGGCGCGGCCGGGTCTCGTGATTGGACAGCGGGGCGCCGAGGTGGACAAGCTGCGCTACGAGTTGGAGCGCCTCACCGGGCGTGACCTCCTGATCAACATCCACGAGGTACTGAGCCCGGAACTGAGCGCTCAGTTGGTGGCGGAAGGCATCGCCTCGCAGTTGGAGCGGCGCGTATCGTTCCGCCGCGCCATGAAAAAGTCCGTGCAGAACACCATGCGGTTGGGTGCCAAAGGCATCCGCGTGCGGGTGGCCGGACGCCTGAACGGCGCCGAAATCGCACGGCAGGAGCAGGCACGCGAAGGAAGTGTGCCGCTCCATACGTTGCGGGCCAACGTGGACTACGGTCTGGCAACCAGCTTCACGACCTACGGTACGATTGGCGTGAAGTGCTGGATCTATCATGGCGACGTGGCGCCGGGCGAGTTTGTGACGGGAATGGCGGAAGCCCGGGGTATGACCGGCCGACGTGGTGGGCGTGACCGCGGACGCGATCGCGACCGTGACCGTGCGCCGGCGCGCAGCTAGGGTAGGAGATACGTTTCCATGTTGATGCCGAAACGAGTTAAGCACCGCAAGGTTCAGCGCGGTCGCCGGTCGGGCAATTGCAAGGGCGGCGCGAAGGTGGACTTCGGTGAGTTCGGATTGAAGGCCATGCAAGACGGTTGGGTTACGGCCAGGCAGATCGAGGCGGCCCGTATTGCGCTCACGCGCCACATCAAGCGCGGCGGCAAGATCTGGATCCGGGTGTTTCCGGACAAGCCAATTACCAAGAAACCGGCCGAAGTCCGCATGGGCAAAGGCAAGGGCGCCCCTGAAGAGTGGGTCGCCGTGGTGAAGCCCGGACGGATTATGTTTGAACTGGAAGGCGTAGCCGAGGACCTTGCGCGCGAGGCTGTGCGCTTGGCCGGGCACAAGCTGCCCATTCAGACGAAGTTTGTGAAACGCGACTAGACGGTTGCAGGCGCGGTCGCACGCGCCGATGGGAGAATCTGAGGTGAAGGCAACGGAATTGCGCGAGCTGACCGAAGAGGAACTGCGTCAGCGCCTGCGTGAGCGCACTGAGGCGCTCCACGCGTTTCGCATGCAGATGACGACCGGAACGGTGGACAACGTGCGGTCCTCACGGAATGCGCGCCGCGACATCGCCAGGATCAAGACGATCCTGCACGAGCGGGAACTGGCCGCCGAAAGAGAGGCGAAGTGACGATGGAAGAACGGGGACGCAGAAAAGAGAAGATTGGCGTTGTAACCAGCACGGCAATGGACAAGACCATCACGGTCTCCGTGGAGCGTCTGGTGCAACATCGACTGTACAAGAAGTCCATCAAGCAGACGCGGAAGCTGAAGGCGCACGACAAGGACAACGCCTGCCAGGTCGGCGACGTGGTCCGGATCAGTGAGACGCGCCCTGTCAGTAAGACGAAACGGTGGCGCTTGATTGAGATTGTCAAGCGGGCGGACTAGGCTGGCGGCCGGAACGCCTGAAGGAAAGGTGTCATGATTCAGATCTACTCGAATCTCAGCGTTGCCGACAACACGGGCGCACGCCGCATTAGTTGCATCCAGGTGATGGGCGGGACGCGGCGCCGGTACGCTCATGTGGGCGATATCATCACGGCCACGGTGAAGGAAGCTCTGCCGAACTCCGGCGTCAAGAAAGGCGACGTGGTGAAGGCGGTTGTGGTGCGGACGAAACACGACACGCAGCGGCCGGACGGCACGGTGGTTCGATTCGACTCGAACTCAGCGGTGCTGATCGATCCGGCCAACAAAGAGCCGCGTGGCACACGTATCTTCGGCCCGGTACCGCGGGAATTGCGCGACAAGGGATTCATGCGCATTATCTCGTTGGCTCCGGAAGTGGTATAGGAAACAGACACGATGCGGATTCGAAAGGGCGATACGGTTGTCGTAATCACGGGCAAATACAAGGGCCGCCGCGGCCGCGTGCTCGGGGTGTTCCCCAAGGACGAACGAGTGCTCGTGGAAGGCGTGAACATGATCAAGCGGCACACACGGCCGTCGTCGCAGAACCAGCAGGGCGGCATCGTGGAGCGGGAAGCGCCGATCCATGTGTCGAACGTGATGGCGTGGTGCGAGTCGGCGAACCGTCCGTCGCGGATAGCGATGAAGCAGCTTGAGGACGGCACGCGGGTTCGTGTGTACAAAGTCAACGGTGAGACGTTGAACGACTAGAGCGATCGTGTATCGCGCGGCGCGCGTAAGCACGACGTTCTGGAGAATGAGGAAAACCGTGGCAGCAAGACTTCGTGAGAAATACTACAGCACGATCCTCCCGGAAATGCGGGAGCAGTTCAAGCACCCCAACGTAATGGAGGTGCCCAAACTTGAGAAGATCGTGGTCAATATGGGTGTGGGTGAGGCGGCCGTGGAGCCCCAGAACCTCGAGAAGGCCATCGCGGAACTAGCGACGATCACGGGCCAGAAGCCGAGCATCCGCAAGGCACGGCGCTCGATCGCGAGTTTCAAGGTCCGCGAAGGCGCGAACGTGGGGTGCATGGTGACCCTGCGGGGCGACCGCATGTATGAGTTCATGGATCGGTTGTTCAACGTGGCCATCCCGCGTGTTCGCGACTTCCGGGGGATCAACCCCAAGGGGTTCGACCGCCACGGGAACTATACGATGGGCCTTCGGGAACAGACGATTTTCCCGGAAATCGACGTGGACGCGGTAGCACGGGTTCGAGGCATGAACGTGACCTTCGTGGTCAAGAACGCACGGACCTCCGAAGAGAGTCTTGAGCTGTTGCGCAAGCTCGGGATGCCGTTCCGGAACTAAGGCACGGCGCGCACGGGCGCAACGCCTTCATTTGAGGAGAAGATCGTGGCGAAAAAGTCGATGATTGCCAAGGCCGGCCGGCCGCCGAAGTTTGGGGTCCGCGGGTACAACCGGTGCCGCATTTGTGGGCGCCCCCGGAGCTTCATGCGGCGCTTCGGAATCTGCAGGATATGTTTTCGCATGCTGGCGCTTGAGGGCAAGTTGCCTGGCGTCACGAAGTCAAGCTGGTAATTACGAGGAGCCGCAAGATGTCGATGAGCGACCCGATTTCCGATCTGCTGACGCGGATTCGCAACGGCCTGGGCACGAAACACGACCGCGTAGATATGCCGTCGTCCAGGGTGAAGAACGAGATCTGCGCGGTGTTGAAGCGCGAAGGGTACATTACCGACTACAAGATGGTCGAAGACGATAAGCAGGGAGTGCTTCAGGTCACCCTGAAGTACACGGCCGACGGCGAGCCGGTTCTCCAAGGGTTGAAGCGGGTGAGCAAGCCCAGCCTGCGTGTATACACGCGGTGTCAGGATCTCAAGCAGGTCCGTAGCGGGCTGGGAATCGCGATCGTGTCAACGTCGCGTGGCCTGATGACAGGCAAACAGGCTCGTGAACAGAACGTTGGCGGCGAGATCCTCTGCGAGGTGTGGTAGGAAGGCGCCCTTAACCGGCGCTCGACACGCTGCAGGAAAGGAAAGCAAACCGTGTCAAGGATAGGAAAGCTTCCGGTCCCGATCCCGAGTGGGACCACGTGCGAGTTGAAGGGGACTCACCTCAAGGTGAAGGGTCCCAAGGGCGCGCTTGAACGCGACCTGCACCCGGAGATCAAAGTGACATTGGCGGACAATGAGGTCATTGCAGAGCGGGCGAGCGACGAGCCTCGTCTCCGCGCCCTCCATGGGTTGACCCGGTCGCTGATTAACAACATGATGCTGGGCGTCTCCGAAGGGTACGAGAAGACCCTCGAAGTGGTCGGCGTTGGCTACCGTGCTTCGATGCAGGGCAAGTCCCTGAATCTGGCGCTCGGATTCAGCCATCCTGTGAATATAGATCCGCCAGAAGGCATTGCCTTCACGGTGGAGGGTACGCAGACGATCAAGGTCTCGGGCATTAGCAAAGAACTGGTCGGACAGATAGCGGCGAACATCCGCGCATTGCGTAAGCCGGAGCCCTACAAGGGCAAAGGCGTTCGGTACGCGGGTGAATACGTGCGCCGGAAAGTTGGTAAGGCCGGAGCGGCCTAGGCCGATTGAGGAGCAGGTAAGATGGCGAAGCCAAGTGGTAAGGTTGCGCGACTGGCGCGGCGCAAGCGGAGCGTCCGGAAGCGTGTGAGCGGTACGATTGAACGGCCCCGGCTGGCGGTATACCGGTCGGCGCGTCATATCTACGCGCAGATAATCGACGATACCGCGGGGCAGACGCTTGCGTCGGCTTCGTCGGTTCAATTGAAGATTGGCGGCGGTAACAGCGAAGCTGCCAAAGAAGTAGGCAAAGCGCTTGCGGAACGGGCGAAGGCGGCATCGGTAACGACCGTTCAGTTCGACCGCGGCGGAAGACTATTCCATGGGCGGGTGAAGGCGCTGGCGGACGCGGCTCGCGAAGCAGGGCTGGAATTCTAGGAGAACGGGATTGAGTAACGAACGCACGAAGAGGGACTCACGCGGCGGTCGGCGCCCGCGCGACCAGGAAGACTCCAACTTCATCGAACAGGTCGTGAAGATCTATCGCGTCGCCAAGGTGGTGAAGGGCGGCCGGAACTTCCGGTTCAGCGCGGTGGTGGTCGTAGGCGATGGCGCAGGCCGTATCGGCGTAGCCATGGGCAAGGCCCGCGAAGTGCCGGACGCCATTCGGAAGGCCATCGAAAAGGCCAAGAAGAGCATGGTGACCGTGCCTGTCGTGAACACCACCATCCCGCACGAGATCGTGGGACGCGCCGGAGCGGCACGCGTGCTTCTGAAGCCGGCGTCGCTCGGTACGGGCGTGATCGCGGGTGGTCCGGTGCGCGCCGTGGTGGAAGCGGCCGGATTCAAGAACATCCTGACCAAGTCGCTGGGATCGAACAATGCCACGAACGTGGTGTGGGCCACGATGGACGGCCTCCGGCGTTTGGAAACGGCCGAGCAGATCGCCGCGAAGCGCGACCTCTCGGTCTCGGCAGTACTGTAGTTGAGATTGGAATCGCGGGTTTACGCGAGAGGATAAGGAAGCGGATCTATCATGGACCTTAGCACGCTTACACCAGCGCCCGGCGCCAAGAAACAGCGCAAGCGAGTCGGACGGGGCCCCGGATCGGGCACCGGCAAGACCTGCGGACGCGGACATAAGGGCCAGAAGTCGCGGTCGGGATATCGCCGGCGCCGCGGATTTGAAGGCGGTCAGATGCCGTTGAACCGGCGTTTGCCGAAGCGCGGATTCCATCAGGACACGCGTTTCCCCTTCGCCGTGGTGAATCTGGACACCCTTGAGAAGGCCTTTGACGCGGGTGCGGAAGTCACACCCGAAACCCTGCTCGCGGCGAACCTGATCGAGCCGGAAAAGGGCGGCGTGAAGATTCTCGGGCGTGGCGACGTGACCAAGAAATTCGTTGTGAAGGTCACCGCGATCAGCGCGGCGGCCAAGACCAAGATTGAGGCGGCGGGCGGCAGCGTGGAATTGCTCGCGTCGCCGAGTCGCGCCGGCAAGAAGCAACAGGCGGCCGACCAGGAGTAAAGGAGCGCGAGCC
>JAAEQP010001796.1 GCA_024231375.1 bacterium
AGGGAACGCCGACGCCAGCGGCCCCGGCACCAGCCGGACAACCCGATCCTGCGCCAGCACCCGCAACCCCCGCCAACCCAGCACCGCAACCCGCTCCCGCTGCACCCGCCGCGTTCTCCCCGGAGGCGACGGCAAAGATCCAGGAGCTCGAGCGGAAGCTTGCCAGCGAAAATGGTTCACGCCAACTCGCAGGGCTCGCCGCCAGTGCTGGTCTCAAGACGCCTGAGGACATCGCCAAAGCGCAAAGAGCGCTCCAGATGGTCAGTCAGTTTGAGTCGGCGAACATCGATCCGTCCGGCCTCTTGTCGACGCTGGGCGGGAACGCAGCAAACCAACCCGAAACACCGCAACCACTCACGCCAGAGTCTGTCGAAGCGACCGTCCGCAAGGCCATTGTCGGTGTGCAATCCGAATCGGAGCACAACACCGCATGGAACACCGCAGAGCAAACCCTTGACGCGAAGATTGCCGAACTGACCGGCGACAACACCGCCGCAAAGTCGTTCATCGAATCGCGTCTGACTCAAGAAGTCATGGGGATGATCACGGCGTACCCGCAAGGGCATCCGCTCGAAGGCAAGAACGCACCCGTCACCACCGCTCAGATCGAGCAGGCGGCGGCGAAGGTTCAGCAGGAGTGGAGCACGATCATCGGCGCGAGCAACGCCACCAACCCGGCGGTCAATCCCGCTGCGGCGGTGCTCAACGGCGGTGTCCCAGCAAACAACGGGGGCGGGCTCCAATCCGCGACCGGCGGGGACGGTGTTTCAGGCGCGGGATCCGTCCCGCACTACAAGCAAACCAAAGACCAGCGCGATGCGCTCGGGAACCAGTTTCTTGCCGCTGCCGCCGCACAAAGCTCGGGTGCCTTCACGATGATGGCCCCCCAAGGAACATAACCACGACTCACGGCGGTGCCGATGGGTCGGATGTATGGAGATATAGAACATGACCCTCAACTACGACACCATTCTCGGCTCCCTCAGCGGGCTCCTGATGGTCGGCTACTTCCCGCATGTCACCTCGATGGTGCAAGAACGCGGCACCCCGACGATGAAGAACATCGGCTGGGACGATTCGCTGGCCACGCAGGGCTCCAACTTCATGAAGATTGAAGTGGGTGCTGCCGACAGCGGACGCCCAAGTGCGCACATCCTCGGCGATTTCGGCACGCCCAACAAGTCGCGCACCGCGCAGCTTGAGTACAAGTACCTCCCCAACTCGACCGACCCGCAGGCCCAAGAGTTCCGCGTCATCAACACGGCGGCACGGATCAACGCGGCTGAAATGGACTCGGTGATGAACGGGAACCAGACGCTCGACGACCTCGCGGCGCGTGCGATGAACCAGGCGGTTGACTCGCTCAACATGGCTCCGTCGTTCATGGTGCACTCGGACAAGAACGGCGGGCTGGGAACCGTGGGCGTGAAAAAGGACTTCGCGCTCGGCTACGGCGCTGCTGGCACCTACACCAGCGGTGCGACCTCGGCGACCCTGACCCTCAGCGGCCACTCGATCGGCGCGTTCAAACGCGACCTGATCATCGACATCTACAACGGTGACTCGATGGTGGCCGACAACCTCCGCATCATCCGCATGGATCCGATCAACGACGCGGTGATGGTGGAGATCACCACCGACTCGACCGTCGCCAACCTCGACAGCATCGCGGCGACCCACACGATCTACCGATCTGGCGCCAAGGGCGTCGGGTTCGCGTGTGCGTTCAACGAGATCGTCAAGACCGACTACTCAGGCGACTCATCGAGCCCGTGGATGCGACTCGATCGCACGCTCCCAGCCAACTCGATCTATGTCCCTGAGCACATCCACCGCCTCGGCGAAACCACAAGCAAGCAAGTTGAGATCACCGACCTCTCGGCGCTTGCGGATTCAATGGAGCCGTACATCGACGGCGACAACAACCGCCCGACCTACCGGGACTACATGGGCACCCGGATGCTCCAGACTCTCCGCGACAACACCGACGACAGCCAGATCCGTGTTGTGGATGGATCGACCGACAACGGCACCCGCAAGGTTGGCGCGTCGAAGATCGTGTTCACTCACCCGGTTCTCGGCGACATCGAGCTCGAAGGCGACCCGTGCGCCCGCGAGGATCGGATGCTGCTCGTCCCTGACGGCGTGGTGAAGTTCAAGGCCGCTGGTAACAAGGAAATGCGCGTGTTCCCAGGCGAGAACGGTGTTTGGGGCCGCGTCCCAGGCGCCAACGCCAACGGCGCGGGCACGAAGGAATGGAAGTTTGAAGCCGACAAGGTGATGACGATGGTGTGCAGCCGCTTCGATCAGATCGCCGCATCGGTCAAGCTCACCGCCTGATCCCGACTGTCGTGCTCGGCCCTGTCTCAGACGCCCCCACAACTCGGGCAGGGCCTGACCGCACACATCTTGTCCATCGCGGAAACGCGGTGGCAAGGTTTATGAGCAAGAACCCGCTCCGACATCTGGTCAAAGCCGACGGGCGACCCATCAGCGGGTTGTCGTCAAGCGCGGTCGCGTCGATGCAGCGTTCGTGCAAGAACATCCGTCGTCGCACGGGCTGGCAGGGGTGGTATCACCGCTTGCTTGGCACGGTGCAGTTCCACCCCGGAGATCGCGGGATGGGCGGGAGCGTGAGTGACATTGTTCGCGCGAAGGGGAACCAGGGGCGGTACCTGCCGATCGACGAGGACAGGGTGTGCCGCGAGATTCTTTCGACGCGGATGAGCCGAGCGAAGAAGGACGAGATTCTTGATCGGTCGGCCAGAGAGAACAAGGAAGCGCTCGACGCGGAGATCCAGAGCATCGCCCGCGAGATGAGCCCGGAACTCAGAAGCATCACCGAGTTTGCCCGCCGGAAAGCGAACTCCATCCACAGCCAACGCATTTTCACCATGACCCCAACCAAGCCCGCACGACGGGCAACAACACTCGTAGGAGTATGACATGATCAGCGGACTTCGCACAGCACAAAAAATCACCCCAGACGACTTTGCCACCGCCGGAACCGGCCTCGGAAAAGTGACCGACCTCAAAGACCTCAGCGCCGCAGGATGCAATGTGTGGAGCATCCGCGTCCGCGCGACCTCCGCATCGGCGGTTTCCGAGATTGATCTTGGCGAAACGCTTGATGTGGGCGATGTCGTGATTGGGCACAAGATTACCCAAGGGACGACCCAAACTGTTGGGTCCGACGATGTGTCTCTTGGGTACGCAGCAGACCCGGATTACCTCGGCGCACACGCCAAGGCGGGACTCGCAACTGCCGGACTTTCGGTAACAAGCGCCTACGCCACGCCGGTTGTAGTCACAACTCAGCGAGCATTGCAGATCGCATCAACCACTTCGGGATCAGATGCGAGCACATTGCAGGGTGATTACCTGATCCAAATCTGGGGCTACACACCCGCGACCGTTGACCTCACCTGATCGTCATTGAGACATACACCCCCATACGCCATAAAGGAGCATCCACATGGGACAATCAACCGCGTTTCGTCGCGTCACCAACGAACAAAAACCATTCCGTCGGATCACCGTTACGGCGGCGGGGGCGCTCACCATCCCCGCGCTGCATCCGGTGCTCGAACTCACCGCAGGCAGCACCTACACCATCACCGATCTCAATGTCAGTGGCGGTGTCAAGGACGGGATGACCGTGGAGATTCACATCGCCACTGGATCGTCGGCCATCACCTTTGACGAGAACGGGAACATCAAGACCACCAGTACCTCGCTGGTGCTCAGCGCCAACGACAACGCGAAGTTCCGCTACAACAGCGTCGATGGCAAGTGGTTCCAGATTTCGACCACCAACCACTGATCCATGATGGAAGGGAGGAAGCCCGTTCGTGTCCATCACCTACGACTCCATCATGCAAGACGAGATCGCGCTGCTGGTCGGCGGGCGGTCATACTCCGCGCTCCAGACGGATCAGAAGAAACTGATCGACAACGGCTGGTCGTCTGGGAGCGTGACCGGTGGATCAGTCCGGCGGGCTTTGGACTCCATTGGCCAATGGGCTGCGTTCTTCACGATGGTTTCCTCCGCGGGGATCCCCGACGAGTGGCGCACATGGGTGATCATGCACGCCGCGTCCGGGTGCGCCCAGCGGTTTACAACCGCCGATGATCGATCCATCAAGACCGAGCTCTCATCCGCCCGTCGAAACGCCCTGACGGGATACTCGCGTGCGGGGCTGGAAGAATCGAGCGACACCGCACACCTGCTGGGTTCGGTGCTCTCGGTTCGTCAGTTCGTGGTTTCTCACTGTCTGCGGCTGTCCAAGCCGTTGCTCCCCGAGCCGTACATGATCGACGAGGCGCTGCAGGAAGTTCTACGGGACACCTGGAACGCCTGCGACTGGTCGTTCCGCGAGCAGACCGTCACCCTGACCATCGGCACCGATTCGAGCGTGGCGGTGACCGGGGGATTGATCATCAAACGGATCACCTCCAAGACCATCGAGTATTCGGGCACGGCCAACAAGGGCAACCAGATCACGCCCGTTGACGGGGACATGATGCTCTCGCTCAAGGCGTTCGAACATCCCGCCGGTCGTCCTGAATACTTCCGCGTTCGTGCTGATGCGGGCGGCGTGGACGGCGGGGTTCGGTTCGAGTTTGAGCGCACGCCCGACCAAGAGTACACAGCCAAGGCCGAGGCGGTGACCTCGATCGGGCCGATGACGACAGCGAACGAACTGGGCGCGGTGATTACCTCGTTCCCGATCGATATGGTGTCGTACATCAAGAAGAAGGCACTGGCCACGGTGCTCGAAAACAACTCGCGGCACACCGAATCCAGACCGCTCGAATACGAATGTGACCAGTTGCTCGGTGACCTGATCGAACAGCAGAACCCGCTCGCCGACACGCCGATGGATGAGAAGCGTCAGTTTCGGCGTGGGCTCGGTCGCCCTCCGGGGATGGTGGGGGGGTTCACATGAGTCTCGACAAACTGATGTACGACTGGCTCGCTACCGAGATTTCGGGGCTGATCCGCGAGGGCGACAAGAGCACCAACATCGAGCCGCCGGTGGTCATGTACATGTCCGGCGGGTTTGCCCGGCGCGCTGAGGCGGGGAGTGCCGAATCGTGGCCCAACTCGCAGGTTCGGATCCGCGTGGAGCACCAGAGCGCCGATGCGTTCAACGACGACGCGATCCACACCGCCGCCGACGCGGTGATTGCTGCGTTGTCAGGCGAAGTGCCGTCATTGGCGGGGTATGTCGCCACGCCGCTTTCGCTCGCGGTTGAGCCGCCCGCGACCGACACCAACGCGGTGACCTACCGCGACATCGTGTTCCTCACCTCGATCAGCAAGGGGTTTGCCGTTGCACCGATCACGGGGGGCGAGGGATCGGTTTCGATCGTGGGGCTCGCGGGGACAGGGCTCGGGTTCGGATCGAGCACCACGGCCACAGCGGACTACGAATGCACCGACGAATCGCAGACGGTGGAAACGGTGGGGCTCTCGATGCCGCGGTGCAGCGGGTACATCGA
>JAAEQP010001797.1 GCA_024231375.1 bacterium
CCTCCTTCAGCGTCTTGTCCTTCGTGCCCGCCAAGTCCGCAAGAATCAGGGGGACCATCTTGCGCGCGCTCCAAACCTCGACGTTGTACTGAATCGCCTTCATGTCATCCACGTCCAGCTTGGGCTTGGCCTCGATCCGCTCCGAAATAATCGTCGCCCGGCTCGGCGAACTATAATCGACCGTGATGTAATGCGGATACCCCGGAACCTCGACCCGGTTGTTGGCCGTGGCGATATAAGCCTTGTTCGGATTCACCAGGTGCGGGTTGTCCTCGAAAGCAACGTATCCCCGCCAGTCCTGAGCGCTCTCCCAACCACGCCGCGCAATATAACCCTGGTTGTCCGGACGCACCGGAAAATGACCCGACGCCCAATAAGCGATCCGACCCTCCACGTCCGCGTAAGTATGATTCCACGCAAATGGACCCCAGCTCTCGTCCTTGACCCCCGCCAGCCACTCCTCAAAATTACCCGCCCGCGCCATCGCCTGATACCCACGATAAAAACGCGCGAAATCCATGTCCACGTACCGCAACGCTAACACCTCGTTCTCAGCCGTCGGGATTTTCCAGCCCAAAAGCTCCGAGTCGATCACCACCCCGTGCTTCGAGCTACGCATCGTATAGCGCACCGGCTTCTTGCCCCGCACGTTGACCACGCCCGCGCGCTCCTCGAACCGCAACCACTGCCCGTCAACCAGGTACTCGTCCGGGTCGTTCGGATTGACGCGCTCACGCCACAGATCCACGTAGTCGGCCATCACGTTGGTCAGCACCCACGAAATCTTGCCGTTGGTCGCGGCGCCAAAGCACGGCGAACCCGGGAACATCAGGCCCATCACGTCGTAGCCCGGGCTTTTCATATGCACGTGCCACCAGTAGGTCGGGATGATCGACGACGGCACGTGCGGGTCGTTTGCGATGATGGGCTTGCCCGAGACCGTGCGCGAACCGGCCACCGCCCAGTTGTTGGAGCCGGGCTTGCCCAGCGGCGGTGGAATGATGGAGGAGGGCGTGAACGAGGAGAGCAGTTCGTCACGGGTGATGATGGTCTCGTCGTCGCCGTGCACCGGCACGAACAGGTCGCGGACCGCGTCGCCATGCGCGCGCCGGATGCGCTCCAGGTAGTACTCCTCGAAGAACGAACTCACCGTCATGGTCAGACCGCTGATGCCGCTGACCAAAAAGCAGTCCTCGATGGTCCACGGCGCCGGCTTCAAATTCATGCCCGAGTAAAAGGCAATCGTGTCTCCGCCATCCGCCAGATAGCGGTTGACCCCGCGCGTGAACGCCTCCAACTGCGCCCGGCTCTCCGGATCCAGATCAGCCACGCCTTTCTCCGCCGCCTCCACAAAACCAAACGTCCGCAGCGCCACGTCCATGTGCGGAAGGTCAATCCCCTTGAAACTTGCCGGCGAACCCAGCAACTCCGACAGCCGACCCGAACCCGCCCGCCGATACAAATCCATGAACGTGAACCGGTCCTGCGCCATCGCATAACCCACCGCGAAAAATAAATCCTCGTCGGTCGCCGCCTCGACGTGCACCACGCCATTGGCGTCACGAACCACCTTGACCTCCGCGCTCACCCCCATCCCGTCCAACGTCCCCGTCACCGGATCAAAGCGCTCAACCTCGGGCAGGAAGCAGGCGGATAAGACGGCGCAGAAAAGCAGCGTAAAAATTCCCTTGGCCAACGACCATGTTTTTACCTTCATCGACGGTACTCCTTCTTGCTTGTGACGTCACCTAAATCATGGCGACCGGAACGCGCGCCACGATGAGGAACAAGATGATCAAAATGACCACGGCCAGGAATTTTCGTAGCGGGTCGAGCCTGACCGTGGGGTCCGCCGGTGGCGGGTGGCGCAGGCCGGTAAGGCCCATGAACAACAACAGCAGCGCGCCCATGAACCACCAGGGCGGCCACCAGTAACCGAGCACGGCCATGAAAAAAAGCGCCGCGACCCCCATCCACAGCGAGCGCTTGCCCGCCACCGCATAGACCACGTGCCCGCCGTCAAGCTGGCCGATCGGCATCAGGTTCAGCGCCGTCAGCA
>JAAEQP010001798.1 GCA_024231375.1 bacterium
GCACGATCTCGCAAGAACCCGCCCGAATCCCAACCTGTTTCAAAGGAGGAGGTTACGCCCGAGATCAATGAAGATCTCCTCGACATGGAGCAGGCCATCGCCTTGCTGCGTACCACCCGCCCCACGTTCTACAGATGGCTGCGCGCAGGCAAGGTGAAAGGAATGAAGGTCGGGCGGCAGTGGCGCTTCTATCGGGCCGACATCGACCAGTTCCTCAAAGGTGAAGCGCCGCAGGTCGACCTTCCCGCCGACATCTCACCTCTCGTGGCGGCGCTGGAAAAGTGCATCCGAGAGGCGGGCGGCACGCCACCGGACGAGGAAGGGTCCAAGCTGCGACAGACCGCGCATCTGACCCTGGCCACGGGTCTCCATCTGCGCGCGAGCGACCTCCACCTTCATGCGCAGGAGGACCGGCAGGCCGTCGTGCGGTGCCGGGTTGACGGAGTGCTGCATGTGGTGGCCGAATTCAGTCGACGCTTGTTGCCTTCGCTGGTGGGCGAATTCAAAGGGCTCACGGGCGCTAATGTGAACGAGAAGCGGGTGCCTCAGGACGGGCGTGCGGTGGTGCAACTTGGCGACGCGTCCCTCGATCTGCGGTCCACGTTTCTGCCAACGGCCTTGGGCGAATCAGTCACCATGCGTCTTATCCATCGGGAAGCCGTGGTCCTCGACATTGCCCGGATTGGCTACGCCGAACGCGACGCTGGCCTGTTGCGGCGCGTGCTGGACGGTGAGTCCGGCCTCATCGTGTTTGCCGGAACCCCTGGGAGCGGACGCACCACGGCGCTATACGCGTCCCTGACCCACTTGAACGATCCCACGCGCAAGCTGGGCACGGTGGAAGACCCCGTCGAACTGTTGTTGCCGGGCGTGGTCCAGGTGCAGGTGGCGCCGGACGCGGGCCTGACGTTTCACGAAGGGCTGAAGTATCTTGCGCGCAGCGACGTGGACGTGTTCGCGTGCGGCGACGTGCGCGACGCTGAAACCATGCGCGTGACGGCTGCCTTGGGCGCGGCGGAGTTCCTGAGTCTCGCGGCCGTGAACCGGGGCGGCGACGCAGCCGACGTGCTAGCCTACATACTGCGGCTCACTCCCGAGCCCGCCAAGTGTCGCGATGCGGTTCGCCTCGTGGTCTCCCAGCGCCTCGTGCGCACCCTCTGTGACGCCTGCGCCAAGTCAGGCGAACCGGCACCCGACGCCTTGGACCAAGCCGAACAGGCGGCTGTAGCGGGTGGGGTGGACTGGCACGCCCTGCGCAAGGCCTTCCGGGTCCCTGTGGGCTGTGGTGAATGCGGCAACACCGGATACCGGGGCCGCGCTATCGTCGCAGAAGTCCTCAACGTGACGCCTGAGATTGTGGAAGCCCTACAGCGCGAAGTCTCGACCGACCAAGTCCGGGAGATCGCCCTGTCCCAAGGTGCCACCACCATGGCGGCCCACGGTGTTCAACTCGCGGCCCAAGGCCGCACCACCCTCGATGAGGTCAACCGGGTGTTGCCGGACTAACGGCTGCCGGGCCGTCGACCGGCCCCCCCGTATGACCCTCCCCGCCGGGCTAGAATCCAACACCCCGCCCGGCGGGGTCCTTCAGCTCTGCTCAACAAACGCGCACACCCGGTTGCGGCCCAGATCTTTGGCGCGGTACATGGCCTTGTCCGCGTGCTTAATCAGGGCCGCCAGATCGATGGCTTCGTGCGGAAGCGTCGCCACGCCTACGCTGATGGTAGAGCGCAGCGGGCCGTGCGATGTCGCGAGTTCCCTTGACTCCACCGCTTCCCGGAGCCGCTCGGCGGCGCGGTACGCCTCCTCTTCCTGGGCCTCGGGCAAGAGGACCACGAACTCCTCGCCGCCGAACCGGGCCAACACATCCACCTCACGCAACCCCTGTTTCAGCGCCTCCGCCATGAGCTTCAGGATCTCATCGCCGACGGCATGCCCGTGCTCGTCATTGAAAGCCTTGAAACGGTCCGCATCAATCATCAGCAGACTCAAACTGTGCCCATAGCGTTTTGCCAGCGCGGCCTGCCGGTTGGCCAACTCCATGAAGTAGCGGCGGTTGAGCAACCCGGTCAACTCGTCCGTGGTGGCTAGGTATTGCAGGCGCCGCTGGTAGCGGTTTACCACCCACACGATGACCAGAAGGACCACCGCGGTTGCCACAGCGCCTACAAGGAGGTTGCCAAGCAGGGTGCTACGGACCTCGGCGAGTTCCTTGGCTTCCTCTTGTTCCACAATCAGGAACCAGTCCAGAGCCGGGAAGTACCGCGCGGATACGAACAGATGCTTGCCGCCCCGGTCGAACTCGTGTGTCTGCGTGCCCATCCTGGAAGCGAGGATCTTCTCCGCCGTCGGTCCGATTCCCTCCATCTCGCCGATGAAGGTCCTCTCCACCAGCGCCGCGTCAGGGTGTACCTGAACCAACCCGTCTGAATCGACCATGTAGATCAGGCGGCCGTACTTCTCGCGGAAGGACGCCAGTGTCTGGCCCATGGTGTCCATCTTGAGCCCCACGCCCGTCACGCCCAGGAACCGGCCTTCGTAATCCTCGAGCCGGTGGTTGATGAACACCGTCAACGTGCCACCCGACGCCTCGTCGTCGTCAACATCCAAGTCATAAGGGGCATCGAGATCCTTGAACTCGTAATACCAGACATCGTGCTCGTCTTCGGGGCTGATTTGCTTCAGAATTCCATCATAATAGTAGTAGTTCTTGGTCGACTCCGACACGAAGAAGGCCGTGAAGTACCCGTAGCGTTCCTTGATGGTGCGCAGATACCGCACCACATTGGTTCCGCTCTTCTCGCCCCCAAGCACCCAGTCCTTCAGAAACGCGTCATGCGCCATGAGCGACGAGTTGTGGATGGGCCGCAGCAGGTCCGTCTGGACCTCCGAGAATACCGTGTCGCTGATGAGGGGAAGGGTTTCGGTCATGGCGCTATCGCGCAACGACCGCCTCGCCACCAGGAAGTTCAACGCGCTCGTCGACACAAACGAAAGGAGCAGGATGGCGCCCAGCGCCACCACCAGCTTCGTTCTCAGCGACAATATGCCCATGTGCGCACCTTCCTCCCCGATAGAAAGACCACACGCCGTCTCGTGACTCTACCTCACTTCGCCCAATGGCACAAGGGATTCCTTCTGATGACCGTGCGGCGGTTGACGTTCGCATCAAGTAGGGGCAGAGAGTGTCCAACCCTGCCGGGTTGCGGCGGTAGGATGCGGCTACCCCAGGTAGGCGCGTGTCCGGGGACGGACCCCTGCGCCAACCTCGGGCTTTGATTGTTCAATCCTGCCGGGTTGCGGCGGTAAGGTGCGGCTACTCCAGGTAGGCGCGTGTTCGGGGACGGACCCCTGCACCAACCTGGGGCTCTGAGTGCCCAGCCCTTCCGGGCTGCTCGGAGAACACGGACTCTCCCTTCAGAACCCGGAGGGTTCGACATTCAGAGCCCAGGGTTGCGCGGGCAGGTTCCGTAGGAACCTGCCGGGCTACCCTGGGGACGCCGCCCCTCTCCTCGGAACCCGGCAGGGTTCGACCGCTTGTCCCTCCGCAAGATTGCGTTCGTCATGCCCAGCCGATATGCTTGTCCACGTTCCATCCACCGGCTTCGACATTCAACCTGGAGGTGTTCCTTGGACGCGTCCCGCACACAATTCGCTTCTTTGGCCCTGGCGTTCGCGATTACCCTCGCCGCCGCCGCACCCTGCGCCGCCCACCAAGAGAAGACCGACATCGGCCTGAAGACCGCCGCCGACGCGTGGCAGTTCTACCGCGAGCAGGCGTCCGATCCCGGGACACCCCGAGTCCTCCTCATCGGCGATTCCATCGTCAACGGCTACCGCGGCACGGTCGTCAACGAGTTGAACGGCAAGGCCGCCATCGACACGTGGTTGACGCCGTTGAACATGAAGAACGGGAACCTGCTGCCCGATCTCAAGATCGTCCTGAGCCAAGGGCCCTACGCTGTCGTCCATTTCAACCTCGGCTTGCACGGCTGGAAGCCCGGCACCTACGCCGAAGGCGAGCACGAAGCCCTGTTGCGCGAATTCGTGGCCGCCATCAAGAAGGACGCGCCCGACGCCAAACTCATCTGGGGCAGCATCACCCCGATCACCGTCCGTGACAACCCCACCGAACTCGACCCCGAACACAACCCCACCATCATCGACCGCAACAAGACCGCCGCCCGCGTCATGAAAGACATGAAGGTCACGGTCGACGACCTCTACACCCTCATGGCCGACAAGCTCGACCTCGCCGCCGGCGACAAGTACCACTGGAAAGGCGAAGGCCGCAAGATACAAGGCAAGCAAGCTGCCAAGTACGTCCGGAAGGCGCTGGGGATTGCGGAGCCGGAGTCCAAGGAGGGGTCCTAGATCTCCTATTCCCCCTTCCGGCTCCCATTCGAGCCCATCTCCGCCCGATTCGAGCCCATTCGTGACAATCTTCCTCTCTCCCCCATTGAAGCCCAGCCCCCGGCCCGGTATGCTTCATAGGTTTGTTGAGACCACTCTGGAGATTGGATACCCCGATGCAAGCTGAAATCGTGATGATTGGTACCGAGTTGTTGCTGGGCCAGATTGTGGATACGAACGCCGCGTTCATGGGTAAGACCTTGGCCGAACACGGCATCAACCTGTTCCAGAAGACGACGGTAGGCGACAACCGCGAACGCATCTTGCGCGTGTTGGACACGGCGCTGGACCGGGCGGACGTGGTGCTGACGTCGGGCGGGCTTGGGCCGACCGAGGACGACATCACCCGCGATTGCATTGCCGAGTTGACGGGGCGGCCGCTGGAATTCCGCGACGATCTGTTCGAGGAGTTGGCGGCGCGGTTCGCGAGTTTCAAACGTCCCATGACGGAGAACAACAAACGACAGGCTTACGCGCCCAAAGGCGCGACCAGCATCCCCAACCCGAACGGCACGGCGCCGGGTCTCATCGTCGAGGACGACCGCGGCATCATCATGGCTATGCCGGGCGTGCCCATCGAACTGTACGCCATGCTCACCGACAGCGTTATCCCCTTTCTGCGCAACAAGTTCGGCCTGGACGGGCTGCTTCACTACCGCGTGCTGAAGGTGTGCGGCCTAGGCGAGTCCAGCGTGGACAACGCTATCGGCGAGGTGATCAACGCCTACGACAACCCCAAGATCGGCCTGCTGGCGTCACCGGACGCCGTGCGCATCCGTATCTCAGCCCGCGCCAACGACTTGGACGAGGCAAACGCCCTCATCGACGAAGCGGAGGCCAAGGTCCGCGAACGGCTCCCCGGCCTCATCATGGGCGTCGACGACGACACCCTCGAGGGGGTTGTGGAACGCCTGCTCGACGAGCGTGGGTGGACCCTGGCCTTGGCCGAATCCTACACCGGCGGCATGATGGCTCAGCGGTTGACGGCTGCGGGCGGCGCGTGCTTCATGGGGGGCTATGTCATTTCGTTACAGCATGTTATCGGCTCTGATCTGGCCGTCACTGCCCAGGAATGGGCATGCCGAACCCGCGACCAACACGGTGCCAGCGCGGGCTTGTCGCTCTTCGCCGATATTGAAAAAGGCCAGGCCGTTGCCGCGTTGGTGACCCCCGAAGGCGACCGGACCTGGGAATTCGGTTTCACCGGCCTTAGCGAACGCATCCAGGTCCGGGGAACCGTGACCTGTCTAGAACGGGTGCGGCGTTTCTTGACCGGGACGGAAGCATAGAATCTCAAATTTGAGATCTCATATTCTGTTTGATTGCAGTGGGTTACGGCTTCTACTGTCCGAGAGCGCTCCCGCTCGTATCTGACAGCAGACTTGCCCCGCTGAAGTGAATTCAGAGCCAAGAACCCGCATCCCCGCGCCCCTGGAAAGCCGTGCCGTCTCTCGATTCTCCACAAGGTCCCCGGAATGCATCCCGTCCGTCCAGAGTTTACTTGACAAGGGCCGCCGGCATTAGGTACCATTCCCGAATTCTTCGCGAGGCGGTGCGGCCTCAAAACGGAGAATCTTGACCCATCTAGGAGCTGCTTCAGAACTATGTTTGAGATAGTTGCATTGATGCTGCTCTCCCAGCAACCGATGGCGCCGGTTGCAGAAGGAATAGCTTCGTACTATTCCGTGGAGAGCAGTGGTGACGTGACGGCCTCAGGCGACACCATGCGTGACGACGCCATGACCTGCGCCATGTTGGATGGCGAATTTGGCACGCATTATCTGGTGGTCGCCGAGAACGGCAATGCCGTGGTCGTCCGTTTGAATGATCGAGGTCCATACATCAAAGGCCGCGTGATCGACCTCACGCCGGCCGCGATCCGCAAGTTGCACCCAACGGACGGGCTCTTGAAGGTTAAGGTGTTCCAATTGGGGCAAGCGCCTCCACCGATGCCTTCGAAGGTTCGTTAGTCCAGCGACCAGACCCAGAGGGGCGGCCCGGTGGTTTTTTCACCGCTCGGGCCGCCCCGATCTGGTTTTGGCCGCGTCGCGTTGCGGGATTCCTTCCCATGCGCTACACTGGCTCCCGTTCCCTGAGCCATGTTAAACCGCGCAAAGGAACTCCGCCATGTACGCTATCGGTCTTCGTGTCCTATCCATCGCCATTCTCCTGGCCGCCGCATCCGTCTCTCACGCCGCCGCAGCCCCGGACGAAGTCCGGCTGACATCCGACTGGTCGCTTCAGACCTCGGCCAAGGTCGGAGAGGCGGGTGCCAGGCTGTCGGACCCAGCCTTCAAGCCCAAGGACTGGTACCCCACCGCGGTGCCCACGACGGTCTTGGCGGCGTTGGAAGACAACGGTGTCTACCCGGACCTGTACCACGGCCTGAATCTCAAATCCGTGCCTGGATATCAGGATGGCCTCTGGCTCGTCATGCCCGACGATAGCCCCTTCGACGATTCCTGGTGGTTCCAGACGCGGTTCAAGGTCCCAGCCGGTTTCGCAGGCAAGCAGGTGTCGCTTCACCTGGACGGCCTCAACTTCAAGGCCAACGTGTGGTTGAACGGCACGCTGGTAGCGGACAGTGACGACGTGTACGGCATGTTTCGGCGATTTCAGTTTGACGTCTCTGCCCTTGTCGTGCCGGGAAAGGCCAACGCCCTCGCTATCGAAATCATCCCGCCGGGGCAGATTCCCGACGACGATTACCACACCAAACAGATAGAAGGTACCATCGGTTGGGACGATCACAATCCGCAGCCGCCCGACATGAGCATGGGCATCTGGCAGGACGTGTTTCTCCGCGCCACGGGTTCCGTTCGCCTCACCAATCCGTACGTGCATAGCGACCTCAACGTGCCGACTTTGGATTGGGCCGGTCTGAAGGTCTGGGCCGACCTCGAGAACACACTGCAGAAGACCCAAGTCGTCCAGGTCACGGGCCGGATCGGTGACATCGAATTCACCCAGGAAGTGCGGCTGCGACGCGGGGAATCGCGCCCAGTTCTGTTCGCGTGGCACGAATTCGCCCAACTCGGCATCGACAATCCCCGCGTCTGGTGGCCCAATCCCCTGGGGCCGCAGGAGATGTACGATCTCGAGTTGACGTGTACCGTGGACGGCGTCGTGACGGATACCGCCTCCACCCGGTTCGGAATCCGCGAGATCACCAGCTACATCAACAAGGAAGGGTGGCGGCAGTTCGTGGCCAACGGCAAGCCCATCCTCATCCGCGGTGGCGCGTGGATGACCAGCGACATGCTGTTGCGCCTCACCGACCGCCGCTACGACGGCCTGGTCCGGTACGCCAAAGAGGCCAACCTCAACATGCTCCGCTCCGAAGGCTTCTCCATCCGCGAGACGGACGCCTTCTACTCCATCTGCGACGAATACGGCGTCATGGTGACCCAGCAGATCTTCGGGCGCAGCATCCCGGACGAGGACCTGGCCATTGCATGCACGAAGGACACCATCCTTCGCATCCGCAACCATCCGAGCCTCGTCCATTTCCTCGGCCACGACGAGACCTTCCCCACGGCCAACCTGGACGCCACCTACCGGGGTCTCATCGACAAGTACTGCCCCGACCGCACCTATCAGCCCCATTCCGGCGCATTTGACGTGGACAACCGGTTCCTCACGGGCGGCACCCGCACCGGCACACGCGAGTTGTGGACCTACGCCAACCCGAAACACTACTACGAGCAGAAGATTGACGGCGCTTGGGGATTTGCCCAGTCCGGCGGCATCGGTGGGATCGTGGCGCCCTTCGAGAGCGTGCGCCGGTTCATCCCCGAAGACCAACGCTGGCCCCTGTGGACCGACGCCTTGTCGTTCCACTCCG
Organism: bacterium; assembly: GCA_024231375.1. The sequence continues at coordinate 8,258 of JAAEQP010001798.1, forward strand.
TGACCCAAGGCGGCAAGTTCTTCACCACGGTGGTCAACATGCTTGACGCACGCTACGGCGAGTGCGACGGCCTGGAGGAGTTCTGCGGCAAAGCCCAAGTGCTCAACTACGAATGCGCCCGCGGCATGTACGAAGCCTATGGCCGCAACAAGGGGTACGCCTCGGGCATCACCACCTGGAAGTACGACGTGGCCTGGCCCGCCTTCATGACCTGGGGCTATGTCGATTGGTACCTCAACGCCACCGGCGCCTATTACGGCGCCAAGAAGGCCTGTGAATCGGTCCACGTCCAATACGCCTACGACGACGAGAGCGTGCATGTTGTCAGCAACGTCAACGAATCGCTGGAGGGCCTCAAGGTTTCGGCGGCGCTGTACAACCTGGACGCGTCGGAACAGTGGGCCGCGTCTGCCGTTGTGGACGCATTGCCCGGCCATGCGGTGGCGCGGGGCGTGATCGCTGTGCCGCGTCCGGCGGGCCTTTCAAAATCCCACTTCCTTCGTCTCACCCTCGACGATGCTGACGGCAGCCGGCTCAGCGACAACTTCTACTGGTTGTCCACGGTTCCCGACGAGCGGGGCGATATGAACGAGGATTGGCGGGCCTTCTGGGTGAAACCGAAGTCCATTGCCGACCATACTGACCTGAATTCACTGCCTCCCGCCAAGGTGGCGGTGTCGTCCGCGATTCGTGCTGACGGCGACGAGCAGGTCGCCGGCGTGACCGTGCGGAATCCCTCCGACGCCATCGCGTTCTTCATCCGTTTGGCGGCCCACAAGGGCGCGGACGGCGACGAGGTGACCCCGGCGTTCTGGAGTGAGAACTGCTTCAGCCTGCTGCCAGGCGAATCGCGCACAGTCGAATGTCGCTTCTACCCCCGCGACTTGGACGGCGCGGACCCCGTCATCAAAGTAGGCGGCTGGAATTCCGTGACGGAGTGATGAATCTGGAAGGGCAGGGGCGTTTCGTCTAACCGGAGCGCTTCCTGCCCTTGGCAAAGCCCATTTTGAACAGCTTCTTGTAGATGAGGAAGGGGTCCCGAAGGACGCTGAAGTGGCTGCTCTTGTTGCCCGCTTCGTAAATGGTTTGTATGGGCGCCGGAAGGACCTTGAACCCGTCACGAATTGCGCGCGCCAGGATCTCCATCTCCGTCTCGTAGCGCCCGCCGGGCACGGTCTCCAGGATATGATCCACCAACGGCATGGAGTGCAGGCGGTATCCCGACTGGGTGTCGGGCACGCGTTGGCCGAGGAGCAGACCCGTGAGGGTGATGGTCATCTTGTTGCCGACCCGGCTCCGCCAAGGCACCTGCGATTCGTCGAACACCCGCGACCCGATGACCAGGTCCGCTGCGTCCCGCACGAGGGCTTCGTAGAGCCCGGGCAACTCCTCGGGGTCGTGTTGGCCATCACTGTCGATGGTGGCCACGGCGTGGATGCCGGGAATCTCGCGCGCGGCCCGCAACCCGTCAATGAGCACGAATCCCTTGCCACGATTCTCGGCAAAGTCGATGTACTGAACCGGCAACCCCTGAATCCGGTCGCCAATCCCGTCCGTGCTGCCGTCATTCAGCACCAGCACGTGGTCCACCATCTCCACCAACGCCTCCAACACCGGCACCACGCGGTCGCCCACGTTGTAGCACGGCACCACGGCCGCGAGGCCGGTCCTCATGTCCGTTGTCTGGGCATCCACAGACGAAGGCGAGGTCGTATCACTCATGATCTCGTGCACTCCTCATATTCCCGGTCCTGCCGTGCTACTGCCAGCGTCAGGATACCATAGCAGCGGCGAGTAGGTCCGAAACACATGCCACAACCGTTGTCTTCGCCCGCCCACGCCCGCAAGGTGGGGTCAAAAACCCATTCGGACATTGATTCGGGTTGCCGCGCCGTGTAAAATCGGTGACTTCGTCACGGAAGTGACTTTTGGCCGCGCATGACAAACCGAGGGATCGCATGCCAACGTGGGCGGGTGCCTCCCAGTTGTCAGATCCGGTGCGGTGGAGTAGTCTATACACTTATGAGCGCCTTCGGCATTGACGTAGCAAGTGAAGCGATTCGTGTTTTCGGGGAAGGTGTTACCAAACACCAGGCCCTCGACGAACTCGTGGAAGCCATCATGGGCTTGGGCATGGTGGACGACGTGGACGCTTTTCGAAAGGCTGTCCATGCTCGGGAATCCGTCATGAGTACCGGGATCGGGTCCGGCGTGGCCATTCCCCACGTGCGAATTGATGAGGTCCAGAGCCCGTCCGTGGGTGTCGCGGTTTCCGCCTCGGGCATCGAGTACGACACCCTCGACAACGAACCCGTTCATGTCATCGTTCTATTCGCGATGCCGTCCGGATCCCAGCGGGAATACCTTGGACTCCTGGCCCAGGTGATGACCGCGCTCAAGACGCCGGGGTTCCGCGACACATTGGCGGCATGCACCGCCACGGACGACGTTCTGGCCGCCCTGGAGAACTTCCAGGCGTGACACTGGCTGACCCGTTGTCGCTCGCGCTGGCTGCCCGCGGCTGCGTCGGGCTCTTGAAACGGCCGCAAGGAGGCGTATCGTGAAATTGTCGAGTCTCCTCAACGCACACGGCATCGTGCTTGGGTTGGAGTCCAAAACCCTGGCGGATGCGGTGCGCGAACTGCTGTCGCGGGCCGAAGGGTTCCGCCCAGCCAAGCCCATTGAGGAGATCGCGGAAGCCGTCCTGCGCCGTGAGGCACAAGGGAGCACGGCCGCGGAACAGGGACTCTGCATTCCTCACGCCCGCATTCCCGATCTCCAGGACTTCTACCTCCTTTTCGGCACCTGCAAGCAGCCTTTGGAAGAGAAAGGGCTCGACGGCCAGCCCATCGACTTGGTGGTCCTCCTGCTGTCGGACGACCAGAAGACCACCCTCATGCTTCAATCTATGGCCGCTATCGGCGGATTGGCCCAGCAACCCGAATCCCTGGACACCATCCGGGCCGCCGCGAGCCGCGACGCCGTGTGGCAGTTCATCCACGATATGGGTATCGAGATCCGCAAAACCCTCCTCGCACGGGACCTCATGCGGCCCGCCGCGTTCGTGGCCAGCGTCGACATGCCCATGCAGCAACTCCTCGACCTATTCTTCGAGCACAGCGTCGACGAGGCGGCCGTGTGCGACCTGTCCCGAAAGGTGATTGGCTGCGTGACCTCAAGAGAGATCGTCGAGGCGGGATTCCCCAACTACATGGGCCGGATTCCCGACATCTCATTCCTGCCCGAATTCGAGGCATTTGAACAGTTCTTCAAGCGCGAAGCGACTACGCTTGTGCGCGAGATACTGAACCCCAACCCCCTCGTCGTCGATGCCGAGGATCCCGTCATCCAGGTCGTCTTCAAGATGCGACAGGAGCATCACCGCATTGCATTCGTGGAAGAAGACGGCCGGTACGTGGGTCTGATCGATCGGCGCGACATCATCTCACGGATTCTGCGCGCGTAACTATGGAATGGAAAGCTATACTCGCCGTCGTCATCGCTGGCGGCACCTTCATCGGGATCCTTTCCGAGAAGGTCAATAAGACGGTCGCCGCCATGCTCGGCGGAACGGCCATGGTCATCCTCTCGGTGGTCTCCGAGGAGAAGGCGTTCGAAGCCATCGATCTCGGTGTCATCTTCC
>JAAEQP010001799.1 GCA_024231375.1 bacterium
GGGACTTGTTCACGAGGTCGGTCGGGGTGTACATGATGGCACGGCGGGTGTTCGGGCAGAGTTGCTTGGCGCGGGGAAGGTCTGAGTCGAGCCCCATGTCGACGTACCCCAGGGGCGGCATTTCAGGATCGCGGAGGCGGGCGTAGTCTTCGATGTAGGGGTCGACGTTCCAGGCGCAGTTGTGGATTCCGAAGTGGTCGAAGGCGTCGGAGATCATCTTGTCGTAGGGCATGAGGTGCTCGCGGTATTGCTCGGGGGAGACCATGTTGACCACGCAGTTGCTGACGGTGGCGTGGCGGATGGTCACGCCGGTTTCCCGTTGGCGCTCGTAGACGAGGCGCATGCCGGCGACCATGGTGCGGGCAAGGGCGTCGAAGAGGTGGTGGGCGAGGTCGGGATTGGCGACGAGGTCCATGAGGACGGATTGGCCACGGATGCGGAAGGCGTTGTTCAGGACGCCTTGCCAGTTGACGTAGCCTTCGATGCGGCCGTATTCGCGCTCCATGACGTCCATCTGCTCGAGAAGTTGAAGGATGACGGGAACGTTGGGCAAGTCGGGCACTTCGAGGGCTGCGATGGTTTCTTCGGACAAGTATTCGTGCTTGGCGGCAGGCCAGTTGTCGACGTAGTACTCGACGGGGATACCGAAGACGAGGGCCATGGTCATGGCGCCATGGATCCCGTCGAGGTTGCCGGCGGCGCTGTCCGGATCGTGGCCGCCGAGGCGCAGGGACGGGAAGCGACGATTCAACTCTCGGCGCATGGCAACAAGCGCTTCCCGTCGGTAGAGGGGGTCGAGATGCCAGCGTTCGGAGAAGTCGACGCCGCAGCTTTCCCGGTACCATTTCGGGGTGAAGCCAAACTCGACGCGGAGTTCGGGTTCCGTGCCGTCGCAGGGTGTGCGGGTGGCGGGAGCGGCTGGGGCGATGTAGCTGCGAAGTTGATGCTCGAAGGAAGCGGGCGTCATGCCGCAGGTTCCTGGTCTTTGTACTGGAGCTGGTAGAGGCGGAAGTAGAGACCGCGCTTGGCGAGGAGTTCCTGGTGGGTGCCCTGCTCGCGGACTTCACCGTGATGCATGACAATGATCCGATCGGCATGCTGGATCGTGGAAAGCCGGTGGGCGATAACGATGCACGTACGGTTCTCCATGAGTTTCACAATGGCGTCTTGGATGAGGGCCTCGGTGGCGGTGTCGACGCTGGAGGTCGCCTCGTCGAGAATGAGGATGCGAGGGTCGTGGGCCAAGGTGCGGGCGAAGGCGAGGAGTTGTCGTTGACCGGTGGAGAGATTGGCGCCCCTCTCCCCCACTTCGTATTCGTAGCGACCTGTCATCCTCTCGATGAACCCTGCTGCGTTGACGTACTGCGCGCAGGCACGGACATGTTCTTCGCTCATGTCGGCGTCGCCGAGACGAATATTGCGTTCGATGGATCCGGAGAAGAGGAA
>JAAEQP010001800.1 GCA_024231375.1 bacterium
CGGCTTCTATAAGGCGCGGCCCCAAGTTCAACCAGAAACACAAGACTTACAGAGGCGAAACAAACGTACTTAGGACGCTTGCCTACTTTCCGGCCGCGCCCCTAGACGTGCAACCCATGGAAATTCAGACCGTTACGCGATAGAATGGTGGTTCATGGCAAACACGGGCGTCCGGGGCCCGGCGGCGCGGTGATGAAACGCTTTCTCAAACGTACACAGGGCACTGATCGAATCCGCGAACTCGAGACCCATGTCTCGCGGCTCGAATCGCAGGTCCATACCCTACAGACGAAACTGGCAACCCACGACCGGCATGCCGCGGATGCGGACCATTTCGCCCTGATCCCGCACCACCCCTGGTTGTGGATCAACCGTATCGTTGTGGTTCTCATGACCTTCGAACTCGGTCTCGCCACGTGGCTCTCTCTGGCCGCGGCCGGGGTGGACCTGTCCGCCGCTACACGGCTCAGCAAAGATCTGATCGACCTGGATCTGAACGTGGAACTAATTGCGTGCGCCGTTGCCGTGGTCGCCGCGGTGCTGCTCTTCCTCACCAGACGGCGGGATTCGTTTCTGGCATTCGCCCTCGTGGGCATGTACCTTCCCTACTGGCTGTACTTCGCCGTCAGACCCGTTGCGCTCCCGCTCACCGACCGCGCCTACGACTGGTTGTCCACTGGATGGCTGGGCCTCTTCTTCCTGCTGGTCAGCGGGGCGTGCATCCACGAATCCCGACGGACCGGGCGGCGCGGCCGTACCGCTGCACTCATCGCCCTGGCGAATTCCGCGGTATTCCTGCTGCTGGTCCGCGGTACGTTCCAATCCCGGTACCCGGGCCTCGAATGGCTGTTCCTGATGGGCTTCTCGGGCGTCCAGGCGGTGCTGGCTCTGTTTGCCGAAACGTCCGGACCCCGCAGGAACTATCTGTTCCAGGTGTTTGTGGGCATGACCATCGCCGCCTTCACTCTGGGTCTCAGCGTCGTGTTGGAAGGCGAATGGCTGTGGGCGGCGCTAGCCCTGGAATGCCTTGCCCTCGGATTCACCTACGAACGGACCGGCATCGTATTGCTGAAGGTCGCCAACCTGGCGTTGCTTGCAGCCACCCTCTACCTCTGCATCAAGGGCGTCAAGGTGATGGACACGGCGGTCATAGCAGCGGACTATGCCATCCCCGCCGTGTGGCTGTTCGGCGTCACCTTGCCCATCCTCTTCATCGCCACGGCTTGGTTCTACGAGCACCACGTCGACCGCGTCCTTCCGCACAAGCGTCGGTTGAGCGGGCATTGGTTCTTGGCCGACACCTTTCTCGATGTCCCCTGCGCCACGGCGGCCATGTTCCACGCCGCGGCGGCGGCGTTCGTGCCCATCGTGTTCACCGTCGTCAACCTTGAGGACCAGACCCAGCTTCCGTACCTGTTGACTGTCCTCGGCGCCGCGGCGCTCGTACTGGGGTTCCTCATACGCACGCCCCAGGTGGAGGCGTCCGCCATGCTCATCATGGTGGCGGCGCATGTCAGCTACTTCTTCCTGCAAGGTCAGTCGCCCCCGCCCGTCCAGATCGACGCGGAGACCCTGATTCGACCGGGCGTCCTGGTGGCATTCACGTTTCTGGCCGGTGTGCGTTGGGAGCGCTACCTGCGTAGAATCCCGGCCCAGTCCGCTTGGGAACACGACACCATCGCGGGTATCCCGCATATCCTCGCGACCGCACTGCTGGCGTCGATTGCGGGACGGGCACTGGACGGACCAACCGCCGCCCTCGCCCAGAACATGCTTGGACTCCTCGTCATCATGGCGGGGATGGCCTTCCGCTACACGCCCCTGGCCATCGGCGGCGCGGCCGGTCTCGTGTACGGTACCGTAACCCTGGTGGTGCACCTGCAGGGCGCGGACGGGGCCACCTTGTCGTCCCCAGAGGCCGTCGTCCTGCTGGCAAGCGCCCTCGTGACCTACATCGTGGCCGAACGGTTGCTGGCGCTGGCCCGTCGTCGCGCCGATCTGCCGTCCCCGGCGTGCGACACAGCCAGGACCATCGTGGTGATGGCCACCGCGGGCGTGGCCATGCTCGCCTTCGCGCGTTGGGTGCCTCCAGACTACCGCCCCCTGTGCTGGCTCGCGGTGGCCGCGGCGGGCGCGGTCGCAGGGGCCATGTTGTCCGACGCCTTGTATCGCTGGGTCGGGTTCCTCGTGCTCGTCGTCAGCATGTTGGTCGTGTGCCTCCCGTACCTGCGCCAGGAGACCAGCGATGTATCGGCCCAGGTCATGTTCCGCAATCTGGCAGGCGGCGTCATCGTACTGGTATTGATGATCCTGTCGTGGAGCCACAGCGCGTACCATCGCCGCGTCCAGGCACGATCGGCCGCATCGGCTGCCAAGGACTCCGGGTCCGATGGCTGACCTGCGCACCGGGGCCGAATCCGTCTGCAAAGCACTGACGAAGGCCGACCACCGCGCTCTGTTTGCCGGGGGATGCGTCCGGGACACCTTGCTCGGGGCCGAACCCAAAGACTTCGACATCGCCACCAGCGCCCGCCCCGACGAAGTCATGGCCCTTTTCGATCACACGGTCCCCGTGGGCGTGGCGTTTGGCGTGGTGCTCGTGATGGTTCCCGAGGGCACGTTCGAGGTCGCCACCTTTCGCCAAGACGGTCCCTACGACGATGGACGGCATCCGTCGCGCGTCGAGTTCACGGACGAGGAACAGGACGCTCTGCGCCGGGACTTCACGGTCAACGCCCTGTTTCTCGACCCCGACACCGGCGAGATCATTGACTATGTCGACGGACAGAACGACATCCGCCAACGCATCATCCGGTGCGTGGGCAATCCCGAAACTCGGTTCCGGGAGGATCATCTTCGCTTGCTGCGGGCCGTGCGATTCGCGGCACGGCTGGACTACACCATCGATCCGGCCACCCGCACCGCCATTCGCGACTTGGCGCCTTTGTCCGTCGATACCAGCGCCGAACGCGTGCGTGACGAACTTGTGAAGATGCTCACCGAAGGCGCGGCGGGCCGGGCGTTCCGGCTCCTCGACGAGACGGGATTGCTACCCCACGTGCTGCCCGAGGTCGATC
>JAAEQP010001801.1 GCA_024231375.1 bacterium
AGGACTTGGGGTCGAATTGCTCGGCATACTTGGCGAAGTCCTCACGCGCCGCCAAGTCTTGCTTCATGTCGAAGTAGTCGTACTTCACGTTGGGGTCGCTGCTCTGCACCGCGAAGGGCCCCCAGTGGATGAACATGCCGAACTTGGCGTCGCGAAACCATTCCGTACGCTTCGCGCGGGCCTGCTCCATAGCGGCCTTTTCCTTGGCGGCCGCTTCCCCTTTCGCCTGTTCCTTCGCTTCCCGCGCCTTGTGATTCACCATCGCGCCGGGATCGGGAATGCCGGGAGAAACGAACCAGCTTTCGAAGAACTGTTCTTCCGAACACGGATAGATGCCCCGTTTGATGTTCATCCACGTGAGTTGGTCGCCCACGGCGTAGTAGAGGTAGGTCTTGCCGTCGAATTCGATGAGGTCGGGATCGGACGCGTTGATGCCGTCGTCGATGTCTTTCGGTGCGATGACGGGGTTGGCCGCGCTGAGTTCCCAGTGCACGAGATCGTTGGAACGGGTGACATAGGTCTCGAAGAAATGCCGGGGACTGCGGCGCTCGAGGTACATGACGTAGTAGTAGCCGTTGAAGTAGCGGACACAGGGGCAAGCGGTGTAGCGGTTCGTGCCGAAAGTGGAGTCCGGCAGCTTGGTCCAATTCTCGATGTCCTCTGAATGGGCGA
>JAAEQP010001802.1 GCA_024231375.1 bacterium
AAGACGATCGACAATGACCTGATGCACACGGACAGGAAGGTGTGCGGCCTGCTTGTGGAAAGCAAGGGGTCGCGCACGGCCCTTGGCATCGGCATCAATGTGAAGCATCGCGCAGAGGACTTCCCTCCCGAGGTCCAGACCGTGGCGTCGTCGGTTGAAGCGGCATCGGGCAAGCCCTGCGACCGGGGCCAGTTGCTGGCTTCGGTTTTGACGGCGCTGGACGAGCGCGTTATGGTATTGGAGGCAGGCGGATTCCAGGATGTGTACGGCGAATGGGCCGAGGCCTGTGCCATACACGGCCACCGGGTCCGTTCGGGAGAGATTGAGGGCGTGGTGAAGGACATCGACACCACGGGCGCTCTGGTGCTGGAGACGGAATTGGGCCCGCGTCGCATCGTGTTTGGCGAAGTTGTGGAAGTAAATGGGGCATAAGTCATGTTGCTCGTGATGGATGTAGGGAACTCTCACACGGTCCTCGGCCTTTATAGGGACGACGATCTTGTGGCCCGCTGGCGTGTGCTGACGGCGAATTACCGCACGACGGACGAGGTCCGGGTGTTGGTGGGCATGCTGTTTCAGCAGGCGGGGATCGATCCGGACGACGTGAACGGATGCTGCATATCGAGCGTGGTTCCCCCCATCAACTATGCCTTGGAGAAGGCTACGCGCCAGAGCTTCGGGGTGGACCCGTTGATCGTGGGTCCCGGCATCCGGACGGGACTGGTGATCAAGGTGGAAAATCCCAAGGAAGTGGGCGCGGACCGGATCGTGGATGCGGTGGGCGCGTTGGAGGGTCATGAGCCGCCATTGATCGTAGTGGATTTCGGCACAGCGACCACGTTTGACTGCATCAGCGCGAAACGGGAGTATGTGGGCGGCGCGATATTGCCGGGTATTCAAATCAGCGCGGACGC
>JAAEQP010001803.1 GCA_024231375.1 bacterium
AAGTGGAGAACGAGAACATCCACATGCACCTGTACACCAACCCCTCGCAGGGCTACATGCCGGATGAGGTGTTGGCGAAGGCCCGCGAGCTGTTCGACCAAGCCGAAGCTGTCGTGGACGGCAACGAGGATCTGCTGGACCGGATTCGTGTGGCCCGGATGCCATTGTCGTACGCGCGCATCTTCCCGCGTAACGGATACAAGATCGAGAACGGGAAGATGGCGTTCCAGGGCGACGTTGCGCCCATTGAGGAGACGCAGGCATTCATCGGACTCATGAAGGAGAAGGGATTCGCGACCATTCGCGAAATGGGCGGCGACCCCAACGAACTCATGATGTGGTCCATGGCGGGCAACAACCCGTTGGACGTGCCCACCATCAAAAACGAGTTCTTGACGGTGGACATGGCCCTCTTTGTCGGTGGCCGCGTGTTGCGCATCACGGACAACAAGACGGGCGAGTGCGTCACCGCAAACAACACCACGCGGTGCCTGTACTTCCCCTTCTGCGGCGGCGACGAAATACGTCTGGGCGGTACCACATTCATCAGCGGCCTGGCCGGCAACATGGAGGTCTACGTGCCCGCCGGCGAGGCGACGGAGACCGAGTTCGCCATGGAAACGGCCACGGGTGGCTTCAAGGTGCGGCGCACCGTGTCATTGGCGCCGGACAAACCCGTGCTGACCATCACGACGGAAGCCACAAATACGACCGACAAACCGCGCAAAAGCCGGCTGCGGAGCCATCTCGAGTTGGACATGGGTCCGCTGAGGGAGACCAAGGTCAACTTCACGGACCGCACGGGCCAGGAGGTTGCGCCGTCCATGGAGGCCATCCTCGCGAACCTGCGCGAAGGCGAGCATTACTACGACGAAGCCGCGCCCAAAGGCGAGTGGACGTTCACGGGCACGGAAGGATTGAAGTTGGTGCAGCGGTTTGACGATGCTTCCGTCAACCAGACATGGATCTACGCGTACCCAGACTACCTGAACGACCTGGAAGTGGAAGTGTGGGGGCAGGAGACGGTCGTCGAGCCTGGCAAGAGCATGGTGTTCTCGCATAGTCTCGAAGTGCTGCCCATCGCGGAGTAGATAGAACCACGTTATCGCGTGGATGCGGTTTCGGCCGCATGGCCTTCGGATCGCCGCCTGGCATTAGCGGCGATCCCCGGCGCGGGTGCCTACAGGGGGGAAGCCCGCGCCCCAAGGTCATGCGGCCGTTGTTTGTGGGTCCGGGGACACGTGGGTGTCGACGGCGGGGAGCCCGTCGTGCTTGGCGAATGCGAAGCATCTCGTGCTTCAGGGCGGTCGCCGGGTCAAGAGATCCCTCGACTTCGCTCGGAATAACGTGGAGGGTATGTGCGTGATACGGGGGCATGCTCACTCCCTCATCCTGAGCAACGCGAAGGATCTCGCATTCCTGAATAGTGGCCGGGGAAACCAGATTCTTCGCTTCGCTCAGAATGACGCGGGCGGGTCAACCTGCCCTGCTTTGGTTGCGGCTATGGCGTGCTGTGCATCTCCGTGATCCGTTTGCCAGCCTTCATCTCCTGGGATGCCGGTTTGCACGCGCACCGTGCGATGGGATAGAACGGGCGGGTATTCAAAGGAGACAAACCCTATGCTCTGTACCCTTGTGGCACTCCTGATAGCAGCCGACACCCCCGCTCTTCATGAAATGACCCCGTCGCAGGTCGGCGACCTCGCGGCCGGTCTCGCCGCGTCCGATGGGGACTATGGGTCGCGCGCAGAAACCGTGGCGCGGCGCGCTCTCGGGACGCCCTACGCCCCGGGTCCCCTGGGCGAGGGACCGGACGGCGAGTTCGACAAAGACCCGCTGGTGGACTTCACGAAGGTGGACTGCGTCACCTACGTGGAGCAGTCCCTGGCCCTCGCGGCGGCGCGGTCGTACGACGAAGCGGTCGACGTCCTGCAGGCCATCCGGTATCGGGAAGGCGTCGTTTCGTTCGAGGCACGCAACCATTTCGCCATCGCCGACTGGGTGGCCAACAACCGGTTCTGCACGGATGTGACCTCCGATCTGGATGTCGAACCCGCACGCGTTACCCGGCGCATCAGTCGACGCGAGTTCTTCGAGCGCGTGAAGGCGCCCGGCCTCGGTGTGGATACCCCGGACCAGACGGTGACCTTGGGGCATGTGGCGTCGGCGGATGCGGCACAGGCCGCCGACCGGCTACCGAGTCCGGCGTTTGTCGTGTTCATCGGCAAGATCGACTGGCTCTTCGCGTTGCACTGCGGCCTGGTCATCCGCGACGAAGAAGGCCGCGAACTGCTGTACCACGCGTCGTCAAAAGCAAAGAAGGTCGTTGCGGTGGATTTCGTGGACTATGTCCGGAGCACGGACCGCTACCTGGGCTTCACCGCGTACCGGCTTGCGTCGCCGGTCAAGGAGTGAGTGCAGATGCCAACGCCGATTGAACGCGTGTCACCCGTGGCCACCCGGTCGATGCACGACCCCTTGATCGCCATCGACGATGCGTTGCTGGACGTCAAGGCGCGCGATGCCCGCGCGAGCGACCGGGGCCGCGAGATCCATATGCTCCACACGGATGGCGAAGACACGCTGCAACGCATGTTGAACGCCTTGCAACCCGGGAGCTACATCACGCCCCATCACCATGCCGACCCGCCCAAGGCCGAAAGCATCATCGTGCTACGGGGCAGGGTCGGGTTTGTGCCGTTTGCGGACGACGGTACACTGGACATGGCGGGGAGCGTGCTCCTCGACCCGACATTGGGCACGTGGGGCGTGGACTACCGCGCGGGACTGTGGCACACCTTCTTCGCCCTCGAACCCGACACGGTGATGTTCGAGGTGAAGCCGGGGCCCTATGACCCGGACACGGACAAGCAGTTCGCGCCGTGGGCGCCGGCCGAAGGCACCCCGGAATCGCGCGCCTACCTGGCCGAACTGGAAGATGCATTTCGCGTACGGCACGGGGTGCCTCCGCGCACGTGGGCCTGATCGGTCAGGGCCGGAACGCGCATAGAGGTACGTGGGTGATTGAATCGGTCGACCGTTCGCCCGTGGACCGCGACTACGACCGCTGGCCCAAGATGGGCGGCGACATTCCGGCGGGATCGTTCGAGAAACGGGGGAATGCGCCATGGTCCGGCAGGCAAACAGGGGGGGATCGGCATGAAGCGGCTTCTGCTGACGCGTGTAGTGGGTGTCATTGACGCGATCATGGGCGGCGTGAGCGTAGTGTTCTACGGACTCCTCACGGCGCGTTGGGCGATCCTGCTAGCGGGCAGGCGGATAGGCCTCTCCGGGGCACTGCCGGATTTCATTCTCCGCCTAACGACGTCCGTGGTCGTTCCGTTGGCCTTGGGAGGCTTATTGCTGGCCACCGGTATCGGTTTGCTCAAGCGAGCGCCATGGGCGCGCGCCTGCGCCGTCACATACGGGATTGTGGGCGCCGGGCTGTGGCCCATGGTGGCGGTTCCCACCTTGCTGTCCGGTCAGACTCCGTCGCCCGTAGGGTATCTGATCGTCAACGCCGTGTGGCCCGCCACGTGGGCCTTGGTCAACCTGGCGACCGGCATCCTGCTGCGCGACGAAGAAGACGGGGCAAATGATCCCGCGGCGCCTTCGACTTGAGCCATCGAGGCGTCCACGCTGGACGAGCGGGAGCGCAACAAAGGGACTGATGCAAGCGGAGTCCGCCGCAGGCGGACGTAGACGTGTCTGTCCCTTTCTTGCGCGCTCTGTTTCTCGCCATTTACCGCCTTGAGGGGCGAGGGCTTGTATTCGGTTGACCTGGGATGGATGATGGGAACCGGAGATGCTGCGGCCCGTCCGGGTCCGCGGTGCGCATGGACGGCCACGGAGACAAAGCGGAGCAACGAGAGCATGCACGAAGTGAACCGCAGAACATTCATGGGTACAACGGCAGTCGCCGCAGTGGCGACCTTAGGCGCGGGCGGCAAGGAGACTGGCATGCGCGTGATGAGCAAAGAGATCTGCATCCCGATGCAGAACGATACCGGGGTGTTTCCGGGATTCGTCACCTACATCGACAAGGAGAAACCGACGCTGCTGCACCGGTTCGGCTGGGTCGACGCGTCGGACACGTACGACGATTTCCACGAACGCGTGAGCACGGACAACGGCGAGACGTGGTCGGAGCCTGTCCTCAAGCTCAAGAGTACTCCCGTGGATGGCGGCCGGTTGCGGTATGTCGAAAACAGCGCCTACTACGACGCCGACACGAACACGCTTATTACGCTCGTCTACCGCATGGTGTATCCCAACGACCACATCGATGTGGACGTTCATCGCGAAATCGTGGTGCAGACCTACGACCCCTCGAAGGAAGCGCGGCCCGAGCCGGACGTGTATGACTTCGGATTCCCTCAAGGCTTGGCCATCAGCTTCTGTTTCCCCATCAAGACGGCGGCGGGGCGTATCCTGGTGCCCGCGATGCACGCCGAACTCGACGACGACGGGGAAGTGCGGAACCATCCCGAGTCGAATCTCCTCGTGTACCAGGTGCGGATGATGATTGGCGAATACCAACCGGACGGGACGCTGGCCTGGCGTGTGGGTGAACCGTTGCGGGCCGGCGACGACCAAAGCACGCGCGGGTTCAGCGAAAGCGCGCCCCTGGAACTGAAGGACGGCCGCATCGCGCTTCTGTGCCGCGGAAGCAATGCGCACAAGCCGGAACGCCCCGGCTACAAGTGGCTGAGCTTCTCGGAAGACGGAGGCGAAACTTGGGCCAAGGCCGTGCCCTTCTCGACCGATGACGGCACCCCCATCGAATCGTCGGCCACAGGCTGCGCCCTGTTCCGCTCCATCAGGAACGGGCGGCTCTATTTCATAGGCAACCTGTGCGCGCGCGGCGAACGGGCCGATGGCAATTGGCCGCGCAGTCCGTTGTACATCGCGGAAGTGCAGGAAGAACCGTTCGCATTGAAACGCGACACCATCACGGTCATCGACGAACGGGATGCGGACGACTCCAAAATGACCCAGATTAGCAACTTCCGCTACTACCAGGATCGCGCCAACGGCGATGTAGTGGTGTTCTCCAGTCGGTTCGGCGAGCGGGACGCCAAGAAGTGGAAGATGGCCGACCACTACCGCTACCGCGTCCGCATCGACTGAGCGAGTCCCGAAAACGGGGACTGTACCAAGCGAGTGAGTCCGCGAGCGAGATGGGACTGTCCCCGTTTTCGCCCCAACGCTCGCCCCTACTCTTCTCTTCGTCCCGTCGCCTTGTTCACCAGCACCTGCGTCCGCGCGCACTCACTGACGGCGGCACCTTCCGCTACATCCTCTTCGGCGAACGTGGCCATCAGAATCTCCTTCTGGTCGTGGCGTGAGAAGTCGTAGATGATGTAGACCGTCCCGTCCGGCGCTTCCACACCGTCTGGATACGAGATACCCTGACGTTCGTCGAGCACCAGTCCGCCGTACCATGTTGCGCCATCGTCATCCGACAGAAACGCTTTCAGATGGGACCGCGTATTCAGCGATGCGATGAAGGCCGCCCGTTCGGCGGGGTCGCTCGAGTGAGCCTTGGACTGGTCCGGCGCGGGCGCGGCCAACCCCGGCGGGTCGTGTTTCACCAACAGCAACCTCCCGCTGGCCAACCGGCGGATGAAGAACCGCGCGGCGCGAATGTGGTGTACGTCCGACGGTTCGCCGAGCGTCCATGTCTTCCCACTGTCAGTGGAGAAGCTCTCGCCGATGCCGTATTCCGTCCGCGCAAGCATCCACAGCGACCCGTCGCGCCGCTCCACCACCATGTGTTCGGCACATCGGCGTTGCGGCACCTCAGCTTGACCCCACAAGGTCCACGTCGCGCCTTGGTCGGTCGAACCCACCACATTCGCGCCGCTCTCCGAACCCAGGTCGTACCGCTGGTCGATGTTCTCGATATTCACTGACAGGTTCCACACCGCCACGGGCAACAGCCATTCGTCCGTCGACAACACGGTTGGCTTGTTCATCATGACGCCGTTGCACAGGCGGCGCGGCTCCGACCACAGCGGCTCCGGCACGGTGGCATCTTCCGTCACGATGGCCCACACCCCCGCGCGACCATCCCAGAATTCATACGCCTGCGCCCAGAACAGCCACATCCGCCCCAGCGGATCGTGCCACAACGCGGCGTCGAACGTGCGCACCTTGTCATACGGGTCGATGACGAGGGTGAGGTCGGACCACGTCGTGCCATCGTCGTCGCTGGTCGCCAGCATGACGTAGTTCTCGGGCCCCTCCGTGGATCCTCCGCCGTACCACGTCGCCCACAGACGACCGTTGGCGGCGCGTTCGATCCCGGGAATGCCCTGAAAGATACGCGTGTCGGGGCCGTACTTCGGTCCGGGATTCGTGATGATTGGAGGTGCTTGCAGTGCGGGGTCGGTGCTATTCGGGGCCATTGTCTTTCTCCTGTGGCTGGTTGCGCTGGTCCGCAAAGAGGGGGACAGACCCGTCTTCGCCCGCCTCCGGCGGACTACGCTTGCGTCAGTCCCCTCTTTGCTTGTTCTTCAATTGCCCGTAGGCCAGATGGCCGGTCTCCGACCGTGGCGCCCGCTCGAAAATTTGCCGCAGCAGATGCGTGGCCGTGTTCGAATCGCCCAGATGATTCTCCATGAGTCCCGCCAACCGGTGCGTGGCCTCACACCACACCCGTTCGTCCGTGCGGTGGCCGCGGGCGATTTCGCGAAGCACCTCAGCCGCGTCGTCGTGTCGCTCTTCCCGTTCGAGCAGCGTCGCTGCCTCGAAGAGGGGCCGCGCAGCACCCGGATTCTGTGCGTGCTTGCGCCGGAGCGCATCGACGGCCTCGTCGATCCGAACACCTGCGGAACGCCCATGGCCTCGGTCCCTGCCCTGAGTCGGCGACCCGGGTGTGCGCATCTTTGCATCCCGCGCCGCCATCTTGTGTTCCAACGCCGACGCCGCCTCGGGATTCTCCAGTGGACCGCGGTACAACCGCACCAGACGTTGCGCCGCACGGGTCCACGCTTCAGGGTCGCGCTCGTAGCGATCCATGATCTCGCGACACAGGGCCACGGCGTCGGAATGCCGGTGCGTGGCTTCCATCAGACCTTCGGCGGCGAACAGGGGCTCGGGCGTCCACGCATTGCCATCCGCTACGCGCCGGTACTCGGCGAGAGCGCCGTCGATGTCGCCTTCGGCCGCCAAACGCCGCGCCATGTCCAACGCATCAACGGCCAGACCCCGGCGCGACCCAATCACGGCATTGGCGAGGCCGCTCGACCATGCACTAACGAACAACCACGCGAACAGGACCGCAGGCACCAGGCCCGATGCCGCGCCTACCATGAGCACGGTCAACCGAACCCCGGCGCCGACGCCGCCTGAGGCCTGTGCCTCGTCCATGGCGAACGTCCCCACGCCAACGAAATGCACGAGCAATGCCCCCAGGCACCACAGCATGGCTATGGAGATGGGCATGCCTTCCTCGGAATCAGTGTGCCGGGACCGCACAAGCACCAACGCCACTACGGCCAGCACTGCGTCCAAGACGATGAGCGTGGTCAGGCCCGTGCTCATGCGCTTCCTTTCTGTCGAACAGCCGCTACTTCAGATAGGCCGCCTCAACCTTGGCCAATGCCTCGGCGACCTGGTCGGCTTCGCGTTCGCCCACATTCTCGTGTGTCTTGATGCGGAACAGGGACTGGTCGACTTCGTCAAAATTGGGCAGCGGATATTCCGCATCCGGATCGCCTTTGTAGAGAGGGCACGTCCAGGGGTAGCCGCTCGTTCCGAATACGGACCGCTTGGTGTACCAGTCGTGGCGAGTCAACGGGATCGTGTAGTGTCCGCCAAAGGGCAACCCTTCCGCGCCGAGCGCCTTCACGAAGGTGTCGTAGTCCACCGACACCTTGGACGGGTCCAGCCGCAACACGAGGAACCAGAACGCGCCTTCCGTGTCGGGCAGGCCCAGGTCGACCGTGATGGCCTTCAAGCCCGCGCACCGGTCCGCCACCAAATGGGCCGCCCGGCGGCAGCCTTCAATGATGGCCGGGAGCTTGCGCAACTGTACGCGGCCCACGGCCCCGCCGATATCGTTGTTGTTCATGTTTAGCGCGCAGGTGACGTTCCCGATGGCGCCATCCACATTCATCGCTTTGCCGCGGTCGGCCGCGCGCTTGGCCATCCAGTAGCGGTCCTCGTCTTTGGTGAACACCACGCCGCCCTGAGCCGCCGTGGCGTGATGCTTGCCCGACATGGTCGAGAAGGCGGCCACATCGCCAATCGTCCCCACGTACCGGCCCTTGTACTTCGCGCCGTGGGACTGGGCGCAATCCTCAACCACGGGGATGCCCTTAGCCCGAGCAATTTCCATGATGGGATCCATGTCGACAGGCTGCCCGGCGATGTGGGCGACCACGATGGCGCTGGTTCGATCGGTGATGCGCGCCGCGACCTGCTCCGGGCCCATGTTGTAGCTGCCCGGGGCCGTGTCGGCCGGGATGGGAATGCAGTTCAACAACGGCACGGGCATGAAACCGCCGCAATCGGTCACCGACGGCACAATCACCTCGGTGAAGGGTTCGAGATCCAGTGCGCGCAGGGCCACGTACACGGCGTTGGTGCCCGAGTTCACCGCGTCGGCGTAGCCGCCGCCCAGGAACTCGGCGAATTCCGTGCAATAGGCTTCTTCGACCGCGCCGTTGTACCCGAACACGCCGCCGGTCTTGATGCACTCGTCGAACATGTCCACGACGACCTGTTTCTCTTCTTCCGTGAACAGATGCCGCGCGGGCCAGGGTTCCTCGCGCACTTTCGGTCCGCCATTGATTGCCAGTTTGCTCGCTGCTTCGCTGCTCATCGTCTTCGTCCTTCCCTTTGCTCTGAGCCGGCCTTTCCAGGCGTCGGCGTTGATATTCTCACAACCCTCGAAGGGTACTACACACTATCCAGTCCCAGGCCGCGCAAGTCGGCCACAACCCCTTTCTCTTCCGCTTCGTACATGCGCCAAATCACGCGCAGGCTCTGCAGGCTCGACGGCCCGTCGGTGAGGGGCCGTTGCCCCGTCTCCACGCACTCAACGAAATGGACCAGTTCGTTGGCCACGTGTTTGCCGGGGTCACATTCCATCAGCACCTGTTCCGTGTCGGACGCGCCGGGCTTGGCCACATCGTGCTTGCCCCCACCGTGCGCAATCAACTTGCCCTGAGTGATTTGGGCCTCCAACATGCCCTCGGTGCAATGGGCGTGAAACGAATAGCCCAGGCGCGTGCCCATGGCGCCCCACGTGCCGAAATGATAGCCCAACGCGCCGTTCTCGAATTTCATGGCAGCATTGCTGGTGCCTTCGCGTTCCATCCACGGCGTGCCGTAGTTCGTGCCGAGATGCGTACCCTCGACCGGCGCGCCCAGCATCCATAGCAACAGGTCGATGTAGTGGCATCCGTGGCTGAACAGTTGGCCGCCGCCCAGATTCTTGGCATTCGTGGCCCAATGGCCCGGCGGGTACTGGGTATGCTGTTCGGTCCAAATGGACACCTGAAACACGTCCCCATAGGCCTTTTCGTCGAGCAGTTCCTTAAACCGCACCACCAGTGGGTGAAACCGCATGCAGTACGCCGTCATGAGGGTGACGTCGGCCTGTTTCGCGGCGTCGATCAGCTCCAGGCATTCCTGCTCGGAATTGGCGAGGGGCTTCTCCAGCAGCACGTGCTTCCCGGCGCGAAGACAGTCCATACCGATGGCGTGATGCAACTGATGGGGCAAGACAAGGCTGACAGCGTCCACGTCATCAAGCACCGTGCGGTAATCCGTTTCCGCGGTCGCGCCGTCGAAATGATCGGCCGCTTTCTGGGCGCGATCCTCTACGGTGTCGACGGTGGCCACGACGCGCACCCGGTCGCGCAACGGCTCAAAGGCGGCCACGTGCCCACCGGACATGTTGCCGCATCCCACAATCGCCATTCGGATCATCGAATTCTTCCTCTTGACACGCGGTGCCCTACCGCCACACGGTCTCGCACAGCTGTAAGAAACTGCCGCC
>JAAEQP010001804.1 GCA_024231375.1 bacterium
GGAAGGATACGGCGCCACGCGCACCAACGTCGACACCCACGACGCCGTGGACAACCGCCTGGATGTCGGCATCTTGACGCTGCCGGTAGCGAATCTCTCGATCTCGGGCCGGGTTGTGGATACCCAGGGCAATGCCATGCCTTATGTGCCCATTGAGGGGTCTGGCGAAGGGCAACCCAGTCAATGCCGGACAGAGACCGACTATGAGGGGCACTTCGTCCTGGACAAGGTCTGTGCCGGGCAGATGAACCTTCGTGTACGCCCCGTGCGAGGGGGCAAGCGCCTGTCGGCCCGTGTCATTACCCGCGGGGGAGCGACGGACATCCGTATCGTGGTTCGGGAGGGCCGCCCGCCCGTGCAGTACGTCGGTGGTAAGAGCTACGAACAGATCGTCGAGAGCGCCGAGAGACTTATCGACGGCGTTGCCGTGGACGAGAAGGGGGCTCCGATTGCCAATGTCCCCGTTGGGGTGTGCTGCCACAAGACCGAACGCGAACCGGGCAAGTTCTCCTGGATGTACTCCTCGTTCCCAACGCTCAAAGCCACAACGGACGCCCAGGGCCGCTTCGCCATCGAGTTGGAGGACGACGGCCAGTACAATCTTCGTTTCTCGCCGGACCGCCACGCGGCCGTCATCGCCTACGACATTCCCGTGGGCAAGAAAGACCTGAAAGTCACGTTACCGGAAGGCGGTGTCGTCGCCGGACGCCTCATGCGACTGGAAAAGGGGCGGAAGGTCCCCATTGCCAATGCCGAGGTCAAGATCGAGCAGGTCAGCCGCTCGTCATTCGCGCATCTGGGGTTCGATCGTGACCGCACGACGACTACCGACGCGGAAGGCCAATTCCGATTCGAGCACATCCGCACGAAAGTCCGCCCCGGAAACAGTCGAAGCGACGAGGATTGGACACCCATTCCCCGCGTCTGGCAGATCGTGCATGGGGACACGACCCAGACAGTCGCCTTCTCTGACGGCGCTGCCACGTTGGATGTGGAGGTTCTGGTCAAGCCGAAGGTCGAGCAGTCTACCCCTCTGACGGGGAATCCTCTGCCGGGATTCGGCGGCATCCGAATCGATCCGGCCGCTGCCCGGGCGGAGGGCAAGGCGATGCTGATCTGTTTCTTCGATATGCAGCAACGCCCCTCCCGCCACTGCATCGCGCAGTTGGCTAAACAGGCCGAGTCGCTGACGCAGAAAGGCGTTGCCATCGTCGCCATCCAGGCCGCGGCGGTGGATGACGGCACGCTTGAGACCTGGGTCAA
>JAAEQP010001805.1 GCA_024231375.1 bacterium
CTTCTGGATTCCCGTCTTCACGGGAATGACGGATGGGGAGTTGGCAGTCTGAACTGCCCGTTTGGTCGCCCCACATCAGGGATCCTACGACTCCATCGGGACGACAACCTGTTTCCCGCATCCTTTGCACGTTCCGGGCTTGCCGCGATAGCGCGGATGCACTCTGAGCAGCTTGCCGCAATGCCTGCAGGTGAACGGGATGAGCGTCTGTTCCTCCTGGGAATCGGTTGCAGTCGTCTGTGCGGTTTCTCCATTTGCCCGAGTCTTCCGCTCAAGTGCTGCCTCCGCAAGGGCCAGGTCCAGAACCGTGGACGCCTCAGAAGGGAGAGGGTCTTCGTGAGAGGACACGTCGAAGGGGCGAAACCCCGCCCATGGGGGCAGATCTCTGTACTTCAGGAACAGTCCGAGAAGTTCGGAGTCCACCTTGCCCCAGTTGGCCTGTGGTTCATGCAAGCCTTTCAGTATTTCGGGGGACCTCTCCTTCCATTCCTGGATGAACCCTTGGGCCGTGTCGGGGGAGTTCAGTGCGAGAATTCGGTCAAGGTCTTCTGACGTGAAGTGGGGCTTCCTCTCGTTCTCTGACAGACGCTTCCCTCGGACCAAGAGATAGAGCAACGCCACCACAACCACCACGGTCGGCGCAATGAAGGCAGACATGATGACGCCTGCAGCCTGAGGGCCGTGGAGCTGCTCGGGCAGGAAGATGGAGTAGTACGCGAACGGGATGAACATGGCGCCTATACCGAGAAACAGACAGAGCAAGGCGAGTACAGGGGCAAACAGGACGAAAGTAAAGATCCGCTCGCCGAGAGGAGGCTTCTTTGTCAGGCTGATCTTGGCGCGGTAGTAGTCTCGCGCGATCTCCCTCAAGAGTTCGTCGTCGTAGTGGCCGCAGTTCGTGCATCGCTGGGCGAAAACCTTCCGAACGGCCTGGTCTTCCGCCAGTCCTTCCCGAGCCTTCCTGGCGGCTCCCTTCCGGGTTTCGGCGTAACCCCCGCTTACAGACTTGAAGAGTGAGTTCCGAACGGTGGTCGAACCCTCGGATTGGGCATATCGATGCACTCTGTAAGACTTCCCGCAGCAGCCGCAGGCTCTGCCGCTGCCCAGGTCCTGACGCTGCGTTGCGAAGTAGGTCGTGAACACGGTTTGCGCTCCCAGACTGACGTCATGATTGCGCGCTGTCGGTCGGGAGAGACGGCCTCGTCTGCCCCGAAGGCAACGGCGTGAACCAGACAGCGCACAGAGAACAACCCCAAGCCCCAGACTGACGTGAACCAGTCTAGTCTCGAAGGCAGGGGCCGTCAAGAACCCAAGGGAATGGAATCCTCACCTCTCCGCCATAGCCACCCGTTGTGGCCGGTCGCGGTCTCTTGGCCGCGCTCCGACCGAGCCGCCGACGTGACCGATAGGTCACGCACCGACCGTAGGTCTCTATCTTCCGGCACGTCCGCTCAGCCCGCGCCACCGTCCACCCCATCCCACGCCCGATTCACACGCGTCAGCGCGAACACACCAAGACACACGAACACGGCATACAACACGCCAATCTTGGCGGGCCAGATGGAGACGGCGCCGATGATGCCGATGAAGGTGACGAGATCGACCATGCGTTGGGGCAGACGCGGGGAGGGGAACGCGCTGGCGGGGCTGCGCAGCAGGCGCGCGATATGCACCATCGTCCCAACGGTCAACACGGTCATGAAGGGCATGAACAGGGCGATGCGGTTCGCGGGCCAGGCGTATTGGTCGACTTCGCTCGCCGTACACAATTCCAGGAACACGCTTAAGCCGAGGCTACCGCCGTGGAGCAGGATGAAGATGAGCAGATAGGCACTGAACGCGAGCAGCACGCCTGCGCGTAGTTCGCCCATGCGCCTTTGGACTGCGCCTACGGCTGCCGCGATCAACACAGCGGCCACGTAGAACAATCCCACGAACAAGCCCGCCCAGAAGAAATACTCGAAGCTCGCGCCGAGTATCAGCAGGAATCCCACGACGGCTACGAACGCGCTAGCGCACCATTCCCTCGAAACGCTCGCCTCATGTGGCGCATACGCCTCGGCGCGGGGCGTACCGTCCGGATCGTGGTGCTTGTCCACGTGCCGCGTGATCCAATGGAAGACCACCATGTAGAGCACACCCAGGTTGAACCCGGCGTGCAGTTCCCACATCTTCCACCAATCGATGTAGCCAGGCGCATGTACGTAGCCCAGGCACCACAACGCGCTCACCAGGAAGCCGATGCCGAAACCGCCGCCAATCACCGCGCCGGCCACCAGCGTCGCCCGGTCGCGTTGGAACAGCGCCAACACCATCGCGGCCAGCCACCACACAACGACGGCGGCGTTCTGGGTGTTGGTGTAGACGGTCCGTCCAAGGTGGTCGTCCAATTCGCCTGCGTAGATGCCCAATCCGGCGTTCGGATACAGGAAGCGGGGACACCATTGGACGCATCGTTCGCCCACCCATTCGACCGCGCCGGTTCCGAGCAGCGGCGCGCCCAAGTTGAATGTGAACACCACGAGCATCACGAACAACAGGGCCCGGACGATCCACGCGCCCAACGAGACTCGCCTATGGAGCGCCCAACCCAGCAGGATACCGCCCGGCGCGCCCCAACCGATTCCGCACAGGACGAACCACGCATAGCCCACCCACGGCGCCACGGGGATGACCTCATCGCCTACGTTGAAGTTCCCCCGAATCCACGATACGTATTGGCCGTAGCCCAGTTCGCCACCCAGGGCGATGCCCATGCCGAGCCAGAACACTACGGCACGGGCGTCGAGGCCACGGCGGTAGGCCAGGTAGTACCAGATCAGCGCCCACGCCATGCCGGGCACGATGGTGCCGTCGATGCCGCCCCAGCCCCCCGTCCCACGGATGGCCCACGCGACCGCGCCCACGCTCGCGAACAGCAGCATGGGCAACCACACGGCGTACCACGCGCGCGTCTCTGGCTTACCCGCTTCGCATGCCGCGCGGTAGCGTCCGTACTTCCCACGGTCTAATACCGTCATCATGCTCTCAAACTCCTTGGATTCGCGCGCCGCTACGGCTGCACGGTGCCTTCGAGGTGGGCGCGCAACAGACTGCGGACCAGTTCCGTGTCGCGCCGGACGAAGGCTTCCACAATCATGTGATGCTCGCGAATGGCGCGATGCGGATCCTCGCTCTCATGAGGCTCGACGTGCGTCGAAGCCACGAAGTAGTCCGATAACACCCGGTGCATGCCCGCGATCAGCGGATTCCCGGTCATCTCCAGAATCAGACGGTGGTACGCCAAGTCGGCCGTGTCCGCGTCTTCGTTGTGACCGTGTTTCTCGGCGATGGCCTTGAACCGTTCGGCCCGGTCCCCCAATTCGTCGATCTGGTCCGGCGACGCTGTCGACACCGACAGGTCCACCGCGCCCAGCTCCAACGCGTACCGCAACTGGGCCAGCCGGATGAGGTCCTCGCGTTTCGTGCCCTGACAATAGAGCGGTACCCATTGCGCCATGAGAGCCACTGGGTCAGGCCGTCCCACGAGCAGTCCCTTCCGCTGGCGGCTCTTCAACACACCCAACGCGCGGAGCTGGCTCAGCGCCTCGCGTGCAATGCTCCGCGACACGCCGTAGTGCGCCTCAACCTGGTCGCCGGTCATGAAGAATTCGTCCTCCTGCAACCCCGAGTTCACGATATCGGCGTGGAGTCGTCCGGCAAGCTTGTTGGCCAGGGTCTGGGTATTGGGCTCATGCTCGCTCATGTGTCCTAATATACATATGATTTTTGATATGGGCAATCGAAAAGTGGCAGAATGTCGGCAATCGACGCCAATAAATCATATATAATCAAGTCGCTGGGTCGGTCGGCAGGGCCTATGAACGCGTGGGACATTGCGTGTATTCTGATGACATGCCCGGTCCGCGCCCACTAGCGCTGAGGAGAACGCGTATGGATCCCATTGAAAGCTTGGAGAAGCAACTGGACAGTACCGCCGCCGAGCGGATAGCCAAGGCGGCGGACCGCATCATCGCCGCGAAGGAAGGCGGCGGCAAGATCGTCGTTGTTACCGGCAGCGGACCCAACATTCACGAGGGCGTCACCACTCTCATCGCGGAGTTGATGCGCGTAGGCGTCATCGACGGCGTCACGACCAGTTCGGCGGTCGTCTCCCACGAAATGGGGGGGACCCTCGACAAGGTCAAACGCTGCGACGGCGAGTCCGTAGGTGTGGACGCTTTCTTCCTGCCCCGAGGCGGCGAGTTCGAATTGACTCTCATGGACGACGCCGCCATGGACGAGGTCCGTCGCAACATGCCCCTCGACGAAGATCTCATTGGCAAGCTGAAGAAGGTGGACGGCAAGACCATCATCAAGGCCGCTGGCAACCTGGGCTACCCCATGGGACTGTGGATGGAGCGCCTGTCGTGGGAGATTGCCGCGCTGGCGCATGCCCACAGCATGTCGTTCGAGGAAGTGGCCGGGTTCGGGGCCGACGAGCAGACCATGATCGGCATGGGCGCGGCCAAAGGGCTTCCCGTGCTCGTTTCCATCCCCCAACTCATCGGTGGCGGAAACACCGGACTGTGCATCGCCGACAGCATCACCATCACGGAACGTGCCTCGCGCGTCGCCCGCATGCTGGACTCGGCCGATGTCATCATCGAGTCCGCCGTGGCCCTCACCCAGGAGGTGCACGACGGTCCCTACGAGCGCTACACGGGCCACGGTCTGTGGTCGGCGTGGCAGGGACACTACAGCTACTCTCTTGAAGACAAGACCCTGATTCGCATGGATCTCGATCCTGCCCTTGAAGAGGTGTACCAGGCCGAGCAAGGCGACAGCGCGGTGCAGAAGGCCATCGCCGACGGCCAACCCAAGACCAAGCTCTTCAAGGTGCCCTTCCGCATGGAGATGTCCGGTTTCGCACGGCATGAAGGCAGCATTCCCGTCATCGGCGATATTGGCGTCTTGTGGCCCATCATGGCCCGCCGGATCGCCGTCCGCTTGGGACTGGATCTCGAATTCATGTCCTATCCTCAGCAGTCCGAGGAAGGACGCACCATGCGCGAATCCATCGTCAGCAACGTCCAGCCCATCAACCGTGACAAGATGCTCAGGGGGCTGCTGGGCGGGGAGGAACAATCGTCATGACCAGTCAGCGACAGACTGCCCGTATCGTATTCCGAGTCTTCGTGGGTCTCGCGCTGATGGCGCCGACGGCCGCACGAGGCAAAGACGCACAGAGTGGGGGAGATGCCGTGCAAGACCAGTCCAATGTCCCGTCCGCCGCAGCCTATGAAGAGAAGGTCCTGAGCGCAGGCGGCCGCGTCGATTTCGTGTTCGGCGACGACCGTCCTTTCGCCCAGTGTCACGCGTCCACCATCGTGCAAGGAGCCGATGGATCGCTCCTGTGCGCATGGTTTGGCGGCACCGAAGAGAAGAATCCGGACGTGAGCATCTGGGTCTCCCGTTTCGACGGAACCGCGTGGTCCAAGCCCTACCGTTCCGCCAAAGTTGATCAGAGAGCCCACTGGAACCCCGTGCTCTTCCGCGACGCCTCCGACACCATCCTGCTCTTCTTCAAGGTCGGCGTCGATGAAGTCCATTGGAGCACCTACTGGACCCAATCCGCGGACAGCGGCGTTACGTGGACCCCGCCTGTCGAACTCGTCCCCGGCGACGTGGGCGGCCGTGGTCCTGTGAAGAACAAACCCATTGTTCTCAAGGACGGAACGTGGCTGGCGCCCGCTTCTCTGGAGGTGAAGGAAGGTCGCAAAGAGATTTGGACCGCTTTCTCCGAGCGATCCACGGACGATGGGAAGACGTGGGAGAAGTCTCTCGATTTCGCCGTGCCCGAGAAAGGGCGCAAGTACCGTGGACCCGGCGCCATCCAACCCACCTTCTGGGAATCCGACCCGGGCCACGTCCACGCCCTGCTCCGCACCGGGGCCGGCGTGGTATGGCGTACCGATTCCACCGACGGCGGTAAGACCTGGGACGAGGTCCACGCCACCGACCTGCCCAACAACAACAGCGGCCTGGATGCGCTCGCCCTCGAAGACGGCCGCGTCCTGCTTGTCTACAATCCGGTGGGGAAGAACTGGGGTGCCCGCACGCCACTGGACCTCGCCGTCTCTTCCGACAATGGCGCAACGTGGCGCACCATCGCCCACCTCGAGGACGATCCCGACAAGGACAGCGAGTACTCCTACCCCGCCATCGTGCGCACCAAGGACGGCATCGCCGTCTGCTACACCTGGCAACGCGAGCGTATCCGGAGTTGGCTGATTCCGCTCAGTTCACTCGACTAACGGTGTCACAGCTCCCGCGGCTTCACGTTCGTCAGCTTCACCACAACCGGATTGGGCCACTTGCTGTCGTTGTACAGCCGGTGCGCGCGGACTACGCTGACGCGTAGCGCATACTCTTCCTGCGTGAACCGTGGCGTGGCATCGGCGCTGGGGTCGTATTCAACCAAGCGGCCCGCGTGCCCCAGCACTTCAACCGTCGTGTCGGCGGTAGCCTGTGCGCTCCGGATGGTGAAATCTCTGCGCGCGCCTCGCCGCCAGCCCTGCTGGTTCGTGAGAATGGCGTAGAGGGTATCGGAATCCTTGCCTTTGGTGAACCAAATGTCGCCCTCGCGGACGACGTGCCACGGCCGAGTTTCGTAGACGGCTTCCTGGTTCACGAACAGCCACAGGGCCAGTTCGCGGATGCGGCGTTCCTGCTCGAACGGGATCTCGCCGTCGGGCGTCGGCCCTACGTTCAACAGGAAGTTGCCGCCCTTCGCACGCATCTCGATGAGCATATTGATGAGTTGCCCACCCGATTTGTACTCCTCGTTTGTCGGTTTGAACTGCCACTGGTTGCCCATGGTGTAGCACGCCTCCCACGGCCCCGGCATGGGCCCGTCCGGCGTGCTCTGTTCGGGCGTCGCCATGACCCCGCGCGTGATGCACACGTTCGGGTCCACGGCCCAGATGTCCTCAACGGCCTGGTCGTTGTCGAAGCTGTCCAGGAACGCCAGATCGATGGGTCCGTAGTTCGAGAACAATTCACCGAGCTGCTTCCGGTTGTGTTCGCGCAACTCCGGATTGTTCTTGGGGTAGGCGTAGTCCCGCTTGCGGGCGATGTCACGACCCTGCTGGTTCAACACCCACGCATCCTCCGGCGAGAAGTACATCCCGACCGCCAGACCCTCGGCCCTGAACGCGTCGGCCACCTGCCGCACGATGTCCTGATTATGCGGCGTGTTCATGACGTTGAACGGCGTGCTCGCTGTGTCCCACATGCAGAACCCGCTGTGGTGTTTCGCGGTGAACATGACGTACTTGATGCCCGCCACACGCGCCAGTCGTGCCCAGTCTTTCGGGTCGAACCGGCGTGGCTCAAAGGTCTTGGGCAATTCCGTGTAGAACCGGTGGATGTAGTCGTCCGACGCCCCGGCCAACGAGTGGCTGATAACGCTGCCCAGTTGCGAATCCACGCCCCAGTGGATGAACATGCCCAACGCCAGGTCCATGAACCATTCGTCCCGTCCGGCGGCGTTCTTGAACGCACCGGCGTTCTGCGGGTCGGACGGAGCTGCTGCGAGCGCCATGATTCATACTCCTCTGTTAAGCGGTATCGTCACTGACGGCACGCACGGATATGCGCAATCATGGCGGCCCGGACACCGTCCAAGTCCCGGAGGCTCTCGCCGCCGCCATTCTTCAGGTTCTCCACCCATTCCTTGGCCCGTTGCGCGGCCGCCGTGTCGCCCGCGTCGTCAATGGCCTTCAATAGCGTCGCCATATACCGGCAATCGTCCGCGGCTTCCCGCCACCCTTCCCACTGAATGGTGTCGATGACGCCATTCTTGGTCGGGTAAACCATATTGTGGTCCTTGTACGACGGGTGGTCGAAGTCGTTCCAAATGTCGTTGAAAGGCCAGTACCAGGCGAAATCCATGGAACCGTCGTAGTCGGCCTGCCATAACAACAGGCCGTAGTTGCGACGGTACGTCTCGGGCAGTTCGAGTCCGCATTGGGGATTGGCGTAGCAGTAGACGCGTGCGCCCACCGCGTGAATCGCTGCCACCTGCTCGCGCGTCATGGGCGCCGACGCCACGATAGGCGCGTCGATGAAGTCTCCGGCGTTCTCGAAGTAGGCGCTGTTGCACGCCACCGCCGTCTTGCCGCCCAGTTCGCGCACCGCTTTCGCGTAGGCCCGCTCGTTTCGCAGCGTTTCGCCCGTCGCCTCGTCGATCATGTAGACGTACACCTCGCCGGCGCCCGCGTCCTTGGCCGCCTTCAGGTGGTTGCGCACCTCCTCCTTGAATTCTTCTATGGGGTCGATCTCGCCGGTCTCTCTGTTCACGTGCAGACGGCAGCTCAGGGAGAAGAACCGGTCCGTGTGGAGGCCCGCTTCTTTCATGAGACGAACGATTCGCCCGTAGTGCTCATATCCATCCCGCGCCATCATGTACATGATGCCGTGGTCGGCCAGGTTCCGCATCTCGGCCAGCACGCGCGCTTCGTCTTGAGTGCCCCAGCGGTTGTTGACGTTGTAGAGACCGTGGTCCAGCAAGGACGGTTCGAGACTGAAGTCGAGCACTTCGATGTGGAGCGGTATGGTCGCCGTGATGCCTTCCTTTGATGCAACGGTAATCTTGGACACGTACAATCCCGGTGCCGCATCCTTGGGCGGACGCACGGTCAGCCAGATCTGCTGCGCGAACCGGGCCGGCATGGAGAAGGGGTGCAGGGTGGCCGCGTCATCCGGATGCGACCAGAGGCTCTGGCGTTTCACAAGGTTCTTGCCGGCATCATAGTCGACGGGCACGAGATCTGGATTCTTCAGGAGTAGTTCCGGGAGCAACACCTTGTCGCCGCCACCAATGCTGGTGGGCGCTTCCTGGTACCAGCATTTCACCACCCGCACATCAACCGCATCCTCGGGCAAACGCTGGTCTCCACACATCGGTGCATCCACCGATATCGTCACTTTGCTCAGCGCGGCCGGACTGTACGCCACGAATGTAGCCGACTCGAATTCACCGGGACACGCCTGCGCTTCGACGGGCCGAGACAGCCCATCCATATCGGGCAACGACGCGGGCGTGATCCACGTGTCCGTCATCGCCGGATAAGGATACAGAGCCAGCGCCGTGTCTTGTCCCGTGAGAATGGCATCGAGGACGTCCTGGGCCGCGTCCTGGGCCTGTTCGTCAAGCCGGGCGAGGGTCTCAAGGCGCGATTCCCACGAACTCAGAAAGGCCGCGTCGTCAAGCGCGGTCAGTTCCGAGTTGAATGCGGCCCACTGCGCCTCAACTTCGTCTATGTCGTTCTTCACCCGAGCTTCGGAAGACACCGCAGCCTTCAACTCGGCCAGACGCGCCATCGTCCCTGCGACCCGCTCCATCGCAGGTCTGACACGCAGGTGCATCACCGATTCGCGTTCGAGGTTGCCGGAGAACGCCGCATCCGGCACGAACACCAACGCGCCGAACCGCTTGTGCTCCCGGTAGATGGCCTCACTTGGCGTCCACGTCATCGCTTCTCGGGGGCCGCCGGCGTTTCGAGCGATCTGTGCCTTCCATAGGGTCAGTGTGTCGGGTGCAATGGTCTCCATCATGGTGAAGGGGATCGCGATCTCGGCCGTCCAGCCCGTCTCGGTTTCAGAAACAGCGCTCGACCAGTTGCCGGACCATGCGCCGCTGGCCTGCGTGCCCAACTGATCGTATTGCACGCCCTTCGCGTTGAGAATGAGATGAACGTGCTGCTCTTCGGGCGGCACCATCAGCAGTTGCGGCCACAGCGGGTTGGGAATGAGAAACAGTTCGATCCCGCTGTCGCGCCACATACCCGGATCGTCCCGCTGCATGCGCTCCGTGACCCGTTGGTCCGCGGTCTCGTCACCGCAATCCACCGCCACATACAAGGCCTTCCGGTCATAGCACATGCGCAACGTTGTCGCCCGCGGAGCCGGTTCCGTCGTCTTGTGGCGGAAGAATCCCTCGGCCACGCCCGCCTGTTGCCAGCAGACGTCGTCCAACGCACCATCGACAGCAGGCGCCGCATCCACGGGCACGACTTTGAGGAACTGGGGCGATACCTCGTCCGCAGGAGTGGCGGCATGGGCGACTGCGGGTGCCAGCGCCAGGCACACAAGGAGGCCGATCAAGCGGAAACGCTTATCTGTCAGTTTGTCGGCGGGCATGAGCAATACTCCTCATGTTGTGGCGACCGCGACAACGCAAACCGCTAGGAACCGTTGCCGTCCTCAGTTCGCGGACGAATGAGGATGTTCCGGTACCAGACCTCGCCGCCGTGGTCCTGAAGAAGGAGGTTGCCCTGGGCGGGCATCTCGGCATAGGGTGCTTCGAACTTGCCTAGGCGCTCGGTCATCTTGGCAAAATCCGTGTCGATGACCTTCCAGCCGTTCATGACGACGACGACCTCGGATCCGTCGACGCTGATGTCGTAGGAGTTCCATTCGCCCGCGGGCCGCGCCATGTTAAACATCGGGGTGACCACGTCATAGATGGCGCCGCACGAGTTCTTGGTCGGTTGTTCGCCGTAGCTGTCGAGCACCTGCACTTCGAAGCCGCGGTTCACGGGTTCCTCCGGATGGGCGCGCAAGAAGAGGCCGCTGTTGGCGCCGCCCGCCAGCTTGAACTCCAGGTGTAGGTCGAAATCGCCGAACGATTCCGTCGCAAACCCCACGTACCTCAGCGGAAGCACCGTGCGGCCGAAGACGTGCAACCCGCCGTCGGAGAGTTCGAAGATGTCCTTGTCGTCCGTCACGTTCTTCCAACCCGGCGCGTGCTCCGCATCCAGGAGGTCAACCCATCCGTCGCCCTCAGGGCGGGGCGTGGGCGTGCCGACGGGGGCGGGATCCTGAGGCCAGAAATGGTAGACGCCAAGAATGGCGCCTTCCACGATGGCGACCAAGGCGAGAAGGATGATAGGCAAACGGCGGCGCATGACGAGTATTCCTGGGTTATTGGTGGGATTCC
>JAAEQP010001806.1 GCA_024231375.1 bacterium
CAGATGTCGGGCGCAAGGATGAGGCCCTGAAACACGCACGCGCGTGGCTCGACAGGGCAACCAACGAGAACAGAAGCACCCACCAGGCGCGCGCCCAAGCATTGCTGAAGCAGTTACACGACGAACCGGGATAGACCCGTGCGTCTGAACCGTTGCTAAGGAGGCTCTTCATGCCGGAAGCACTTGTTCTCTCCATCTTCGTATGCCTCGTGTGCGGAGCGGTAATCGCACCGTTACCCGCCGCTGCCCAAACCGGAAGCGAGTCCGAGCCCGTACGCTACGTGGGCGGCGTCAGCATCGATTTGACGCCCCATGAGGGACGCCTCCGACCCGCCATTGGGGTGGCCAACTACCAGACCTTCCGCGCCAATCGCACCCATCCGGAGCGCGCGGAAGGCCATGGATGGACCTACAATCACGCCTCGGCGCTTGCGTATTGGAATGACAGCTTCTATCAAGAGTATCTGAGCAATCCCGTTGACGAGCACATCGCGCCGGGACACACCCTGTTGACCACCTCGCGCGACGGACGCAATTGGGAGCAGCCCACTGTCGTGTTTCCAGCGTATGAACCGCCACCGGGCACGCCTATGCCCAAGGGCTGCGACGGCTACATGATGCACCAGCGGATGGGGTTCCATGTAGCGCCCAACGGCCGTCTCCTCATCCTGGCCTGCTACGGCCATGCCGAAGATCCTTTCGGAAAAGGAGGCATCGGCCGCGTCGTGCGCGAGGCCTACAAAGACGGCACGTTCGGATCCATCTACTTCATCCGATACACAAGCCACGCCGACTGGAACGAAGCCAACACGAGCTACCCCCTTTACACGCGATCGGACGACGAGGGATTCGTCGAGGCATGCGAAGCACTCCTGGCGGACAAGCTGATGACGAGCCAATGGTGGGATGAAGACCCGCGCAGGGACGGGACGTATGCCGTGAAGCAAGCCGGCGAGGCGCTCTGCTTCTATCACCGCAAGGACGGAAACGTGGTGGCGCTCTGGAAGTGGGCGCTCGGTGCACTCTCGCGGGACGGCGGTCAGTCGTTCTCGAGCCCAGTGAAGCTGCCGACACTCACCATGGACGGCGCGAAGGTGTGGGGGCAACGCACGCCGGATGGTCGCTATGCCCTCGTCTACAACCCCACGGTGCACAGCGAGCACCGATACCCCCTCGCCATGGTCACGGGCGACGACGGCACTATCTTCGACGACATGCTGCTGGTGCACGGCGAGGTACCGCCTCGGCGCTTCTTCGGGCGATGGAAAGACTACGGCCCGCAGTACGTCCGCGGCATCGTGGAAGGAAACGGCACGCCCCCAGGCGA
>JAAEQP010001807.1 GCA_024231375.1 bacterium
GACGCATCCCCGCCTATCTGGTGCTCGAACGCAACTGGCCCCGCGTCAAACCCTACACGGAACTGGCGTTCCAGGATGTGCTCGGATTCTACGACAACGCACTGTTGCCCGATGGCGGCTACCTGGAGGGACCCACGTACCTCAATATGACGCTTCACTACGCCTTGCTTTCCACTGACCTGTACGCACGCGGACGTGGTCTCGAACTGAAAGACCTAGCGCCGCCTGTATTGCTCAAGACAGCCGACTACATCATGTGCGTTAGTTCCACGTTGCCTGAGCGCGATGTGATTCCGATCGAAGACTGTGGCGTGAAGATGGGGAAGAGCGAAATGCTGGCCATGTCGTCGCTGGCGCCGGATAGCTACTGGGTGACCATGTGCCGCAAGGCACTGGCCCGCGACGGGTTCCAGCCCGATGAGCCCAACGAGTACACGCTCTTGCGCGACCTGCCCGAGACAGGTCCAGAGCATCCGGCCTTCGTACGGTTGCCCGAGACGCGAATGGTGGCGTCGCTGCGCGACCTCGACGGCGAACCGGTCAAGTGGCTCATCATCGGCAACAAAGGCGACGCCCCCCATTCCCACGAACACGAGGATCGCGGCAGTTTCGTCCTGGAGTTCGCCGGCGACCGATTTGGAGCCGACTTGGGCGCGGAATCCTACAACGACGCCAACCACATCCTGGCGAAACAGTGTCAACTCCACAACATGCTCGTGCCAACGGGCGTGGACGTCCGCCCGAAACCTACGAGCCCCATCCTGAGCGATGTGGACCCTGTGGGCGATGGCGACGAAACCGCCTTCCACATCGAGATGGACGCCACGCCGGGGTGGGACACCTTCTACAAGCGCTGGGTGCGCACGTGGGACTCGCCCGACCCC
>JAAEQP010001808.1 GCA_024231375.1 bacterium
ATATTTGAGGTAAGTGGCACAGGGGAGGCGCCTCTGTGCCAATTCACCGCTCCGCCTTGGCCACGGTTGGGTTTGCGTCCTCCACCATCACCCGAAATCCCACATCGTAGACTTTCTGCCAGGGTTGGTAC
This sequence comes from bacterium, assembly GCA_024231375.1. The sequence goes on from JAAEQP010001808.1 coordinate 132, forward strand.
GCTCGGCGGACGGACGAGCCGGCGTCGGCCGGGCGGTCGGCCCAGGAGCCGCCCCGGGCGACTTTGCGTTGCGGATTGGCGGCATCGTTCCGGCCGTCCGAGTCGCTGTAGGGATAGGAACGATAGCCGGAACGGGTCCATTCACTGACGTTCCCCACCATGTCTTGCAGCCCCCAGGCGTTGGCCTCGGCCTGGCCGACATAGTCCACCACGAACCACGAGTCGCGGAAACGCTCGTCGTGGAGCGGGAAGTTCATCTCTGGCGGATAGGGGTTTCGGATCTGCAACGCGCTGGCGCCGTCGAACCCCATCTTGTACCAACGAAGATCCTGGTCGGCCAAATTGGCGAAGCGGCCGAAGTCGGTGTCCATGGTGCCGTAGTAGAACTGCGTTTCGGTTCCCGCACGGGCTGCCCACTCCCACTGGGCTTCCGTGGGAAGTGTCACCGTGCGCCCCGTCTTCTTGCTCGTCCACTGGCAGAATTGTTGCGCCTCGGACCACGAAACCCGCGCC
>JAAEQP010001809.1 GCA_024231375.1 bacterium
GACTCGGGGTTGACGATGGGTATGGCCAGCACAATCTGGCGCTGCCGCGTTTCGACGGCCAGCGGGTCGTCGCCGATGAGCCATTCGATGAGATGAAGCGCCGCGGTGGTGCCCGACCGTTCAGGCCCACCGTGCAGCGACGTGATGAAGCACACCTGCTTGTCGGCGTCGGACACGTCGGTATCGGTCACGCGGATGAGAAAGATGCCCATGCCGCCGACCGACTGGTCGACTTCTTCCACTGTGAGGCGATCCAGATGCCGTTCCGCCCAGAACCGGAGGGTTTCCTCGTACTCCTCGCGCGTGATGCGATGGGCCTTCTCGGTCCATGGTCTGGGCATCTCCGCAAGGCGGGATCGAACATCCGCGGCCGAGTCGGCATCCGCGGTGGAGGTCGAGACCATGATTGAAACGGCTATTCCGAGAGCGGCGAGAAGCGTGTCCATGAGCATTCCCCTATACATGACAGATCCATCTGATACCACGGACTCCGGCGACCATGGTGGCAGACGCGGCTCTTGGGACACAAGGTCGCTTTCTTGACACGTCCCGTGGCGGTATGGTCGAATCCTCCTGTTTGCGAACCAGGGGAGACACCATGAACAAGTATGAATCTATCCAGTACATGCTGGACAAGTGCATCGTCGCCGTGGTCCGGGCCGATAGCGGCGGCGAAGATCTCGTGAAGGTCGTCGAAGCGGTTGCGGAAGGCGGTGTTCATTGCATTGAAGTGACCATGACCACGCCGGGCGCCCTTGAATGCATCAAGGAAGCCTCGAAGCAGCTCGCCGGAGCCGACGCGCTTCTCGGAGTCGGCAGCGTGCTTGACCCGGAGACCTGCCGCATGGCGATTCTGGCCGGGGCCGAATACGTGGTCACGCCGACGCTTTCCGTGCCCACGATCCAGATGGCACGCCGCTACGGGAAACCGGTGTGCTGCGGCGCCTACACGCCGACCGAGATTTTGACCGCGTGGGATCACGGGGCCGATTTCGTGAAGGTGTTTCCGGCCAGCGTTGGTGGACCCGGCTACATCAAGGCCATCAAAGGACCGCTGCCCCAGATTCCGCTCGTGCCGACCGGTGGCGTGGAGTTGGACAACATCGGCGAGTTCCTGGCCGCTGGTGCATCGGCCCTTGCGGTGGGCGGCAATCTCGTCAGCAAGAAGCTGCTTGC
>JAAEQP010001810.1 GCA_024231375.1 bacterium
ACGGCCATGCGCCGGAAGAAAGTGGTGTATCTCGTTCCACTAAAAGCGCTTGCGGAAGAAAAATACGAGGATTTTCAACAGAAATACACGCCCTACGGCATCAAAGTCATCATTTCGACCCGCGATCATCGCGAATTCGACGCGGATTTCGAAGACGGCAACTTTGCCATCGCGGTGGTGGTGTATGAAAAGCTGGCGCAATTGCTGGTGCGACGGCCCGAACGGCTCCATGAGATCCGGCTCATCATCGCGGATGAACTGGAACTGTTGTCCGACCCGGAGCGGGGTGCCCAGGCGGAGTTGTTGCTGACGCGGGTCGTCAAGGTGCAAGAACAGGAGGCCCTCAAGACGCCGTGCCGCCTGATCGGGTTGTCGGCCGTTATCGGGCATGCGGACCGGTTGGCGGAATGGATGCACGCGCGGCTGCTGACCTACGAGCGACGGCCCGTGGAACTGCGGTTCGGGGTATTGCACGAGGGGACGTTCCGCTACCGCACGTACAACGACTATTCCGAGGCGGAAGAGGAACTGGTGCCGTGCTATTCCGAATCGCCGTGGGAAATCCTCACGGAAAACCTGTGCGAACTGGCCGGCCGCGGCGAATCGTGTCTGGTGTTCGTGAAGGCGCGCTACGAATCGCGCCGAGGCGCGGAGCTGTTGGCGGATCGGGTGGACCTGCCCCCCGCCGAAGACGCGTTGGACGCATTGCGCCAACTGGAACCGACCCATTCGCGGGATACGCTCTTGCAGACACTGGCCCACGGAGTGGCGTTTCACAACGCCGACCTGTCGCGCGACGAGCGGCGGATTGTGGAAGAGGCGTTCCGGAAGGGCCATGCGCGGGTGATGGTGTCGACGAGCACCTTGGCGGTGGGCCTGAACATGCCGGCCCGGAACGTGTTCATCACGGCCGACAAATGGCAGTACGACAGCCGGTTCGGGATGCCCTGGAAAGCGCCCATTCTCCGTTCCGAATACGAGAACATGGGGGGGCGCGCCGGCCGGTACGGCGGACAATTGGACTTCGGTCGGTCGATTCTGGTGGCCGCAACGCCTTTCGACCAGGAAACGTTGTGGCGGCGGTACGTGGAAGGGGAACGGGAAGAGGTCGAGCCGCAACTTGCGCGGGACCCGCTCGAAAACCACGTGGTCCGGTTGGTCACGTCGCGGGCGTGTGTCACGGAGGACGAGGTGCGCCGGTTCCTCGAGAGTACCTTGACGGGAACCTGGACCTGGACCCGTTCGCTTACCTTGGAGGAGATGGACGCGCGGGTACGCGCCGCCGTGAACCGTGCCGTCGATCTGGGCATGCTGACCAAACAACCCGACGGGCTGCTCGAAGCGACGCCTTTCGGTCAGGCGGCCGCGGCCAAAGGCATCCTGCCTGCCACGGCCCAGGACCTGGCGAAATGGATCCGCGAATCGGAAACGCGCATTTGGACCGAACTGGACCTGCTCCTGGCAACGGCGCTTACCCAAGACGGCCGCATGCTGCAAGTGACGCTGACGTCGGGCGAATACGAGCACGCGGACTACGTGGGTATGATGAAACGCCTCACCCAGGACGAGGACCTGTCCGCGGACGTGCCGTTGAACCGGTTCCGCAACTGCAACCTCATGCCCTTCTACGAGGAGGTTCGCGCCATCAAGGTGGCCCTGATTCTGAGCGAATGGCTGGACGAGGCGGCGGTATTCGACCTCGAAGAGAAATACCATACGCTGTTGGGCCAAATCGGGGCCGCCGCCGATCAGTTGAGTTGGCTCGTCGACGCCACCGCCGCCATTGCTACGGCGGTCGGTGCGGGTGACGCATTCATTAAACGGTTGACGATTCTAGCCGAACGGTTGGCGTTCGGCGTGCGTGAAGCCACGTTGCCCATCGCGCGGCTCCGGCTACCGAGCCTTTCGCGAACGGCCATCGCGGCGATCGAGGTTCACGGCCTGCACACGCCCGAAACCCTCGCCGATGCCGCGCCGGGCCTGCTCGCCCAATGGATGTCGTCCGCAGACGCGCAGACCTTGCTCGAATGGGCCAAGGCGCACGCCCATCGCACCACCGCACCCGTCGAGTCCACGTCCACCGTGCTGGTCGTCGACGACCGGAGGCCCGGCGAAATCCTGGTCGATGGTGTGACGGTTGCGCTGCAGGAGAAACAGTACCGCCTCATTCGCGTGTTGGCCGAGGCGCCGGGCGAATGCGTGCCGTATGACACCATCTACGACGCCGTGTGGGGCGAGGCCGTGGTGGAATCCGGCCAGATGCATTTCCAGAAACGTCGGTTGCTCGCACGTGTGAAAGAAGCCGTGCCCAGCCGCGCCGCGTTGGTGCGTACCATTCCCAAGCGAGGATTCGTGCTGGACCTGACGCCAAACCAAGTTGCATCGCCAGCCGTCCCTGCCGCATCTCCGGCGGCCTGAGGGGAAGGTGCAGCCGCTTCCCATGCGGAACCGGCCGCGACATAGCGCGGCCCTACCGCAGTGCCGCTCGATTCATGCGGTGACCTCAATTCGTGCGTGGTGACGGGGTAGGGCCGACCTCCGCGTCGGCCGTCTTCATGTGCATGTTAGGTGACCGTTCTAAGACGGCCGCGACATAGCGCGGCCCTACCACGGCACTGCCCGGTTCACGTGATGACCGCAATGCATGCGGAGCGAGGCGCGCGGAAATGTTCGGCGATTTCGAAGCGTTTATGCCTTAAGGCGTTAGATAGCGCTGGTCTGGCGGAGCGCGGGAACCACGCGCTCGATCAGCACTTGTCCATTCAGTATAATCGAGTCGGATTCAGCGCGATCGGACCCGATTACACTGGATCGGACCCTGATTGACGCGCATTCACAACGACACGATAGAGGTTGTCATGAAAGAAGTTGCACGCATCTCACGACGCAGATTTTTTACCACAGGCGCCGCGGCTACCGCGGCCTTGACCGGGTGCGGCGGACCCAAGGAACCGGAGTCTCAGCCGCCCGAGCAGCAGCCCGCCGCCCAACCCGACGCACCTCAACGGCCCAAGCCTGAGGGACGCGTCATCATCCTTGGATTCGACGGCGTTGAACCGTCCATCGTAGAAACCATGCTCGAAGCGGGTGAACTGCCCAACCTCGCCAAACTGCGCGACCAAGGCGCCTACTCCCGCCTCGGCAGCACCATACCACCTCAATCGCCTGTGGCGTGGACTACCTTTGCCACGTGCAAGAACCCCGGCGGCCACGGCATCTTCGACTTTATCCGGCGGCGGACGCGCGACTACTTCCCGCAGATTGGAACCGGGTCCAGCGATCATCCCAGATTCGCGCCGGACGGCGCGGTGACGAAGCCCGCGGCTGGTGAGGCCTACCGCAAAGGGCGGTCTTTCTGGTCCGTGGCCGACGAGCAGGGCATCCGCTGCAAGATTCTCAATGTACCCTTCGTATATCCGCCCGAAGTACTGAAACACGGGAAGATGCTCAGCGGATTGGGCGTGCCCGACATCCGTTGCACCGACAGCACGTTCTTCTCCTTGTCGGATGCCTACGAGAAGCAGGAATCGGCCGCGGGCGGCGTGCGGCTTCCCCTCAAATTCGACGGCGACGTTGCTACGGCCATGGTGCCCGGAGCGCGCGATCCCCGGAAGAAGAGCAGCAGAGAACCCGGCGCCTACGTCGAAACACCCGTGAAAGTCACGGCGGATCGCGCCGGCAAACGCCTGAAGATCGAAGCCGCCGGCGCCACGCTCGACCTCGCCGAGGGCGCATGGTCGGAATGGGTCCGCTACGCCTTCGAGATTACGCCCAAGTTCACGGTGCATGCCATCAGCCGGTTCTTTGTGGCCGAAGTGGGCGAACAGGTGCGTCTCTACATGGCCTGTCTCCAATTCGACCCGAAAGACCCGTACATCCCTTACTCGGAGCCCAAGTCCTACTCGGCCGAGTTGGCGGACAAGTACGGTCTGAAGAAGACCATTGGCTGGGCCTTCGACACCCACGCGCTCCGGCAGGATGCCCTCACCGAAGACGGCTTCCTACAGGACGTAGAGCGGACCATGGCGTGGCGCGAACAGCTCACGCTGGATGAACTGGACCGCGACGACTTCGATCTCATCATTTCGGCGTGGACCGCCACCGACCGGGTCGGCCACATGTTCTGGCGGTTCCGCGACAAAGAACACGCCATGTACGACGCAGCCCTCGCAGAGAAGTATGGGCGCGCCCTCGAAGGTACCTACGAGAAGATGGACGAGGTCGTCGGCAAGGTTTCGCAACGCCTGAAAGAGGGCGACCTGCTCATCATTCTGTCCGACCACGGATTCGGGACGTACCGCATCGGCTTCAACGTGAATACGTGGCTAGTGCGGAATGGATATGCCGTGCTGGAAGGCCAAACCGATCCTGAGACGGCTGTGGGAGCCAAGGGCTGGCTGTTCGATTTCGATTGGGCCAAGTCCCGTGCCTACGCCATCGGGTTGAGTTCCATGTATGTCAACGTCCAAGGCCGCGAAGGCAAGGGCATTGTGCCGCCTGGCGAAGCGGATGCATTGATTGCCGAACTGAAGGAGAAGCTGCTGGCAGTCACCCATCCCGAGACCGGCGACAAGGTGTTCGACGCCATCTACACCCGCGCCGATTTCAGCGGCGAAGCCATAGACGCCGCGCCCGACATCGTGTTCGGTTACGCGAAGGGGTACCAGAACACCAAGTCCACTGCGAAAGGATCGGTGCCCGCGGATCTCTTTGAGACCTGCAAGGACAAGTGGAGTGGCGAGCACGCGGCCAGCGACATGGCGAGTACGCCCGGCATCCTGTTCGCCAATCGCGCGTTGACCAAGGATTCGCCCGCGATTCAGGATCTTGGGGTCACCACGCTTGCCTTCTTCGGCATTGAGCCGCCCAGCGATTACGAAGGCGCCGCGATCACCTGACCGTGGCTTCGTATAGGCTTCCTGGAGGGACCTTTCCAAATTGGAGGGTCCCTTCAGTTCGTTTTGGCCTCACTCCAGCGGCAGATCGCTCAGACGCTGCTGGAGTTCCTTGGCTCTCGAGAGGATTTTGATCAACTGGCGGGTGCGTTCCGGATCGCCGATCCGTTTCGATTCATTCAGTGCAGTGGTCAGCGCCTCCACCATCTGGGTCGTCTGTTCGCTCATCTGCTCCGCAAGCTGGGCAGGACTCGGCACGCGTGTTTCCAGCATCACGCGCGGTCCCAGATCGATCCCGGCCTCGGCCAGATCCTCTCCACCCAGGGGCAACGATGCCGATTCCACCACCTTGAACAACTCATGCTGGTTCAGGAACTCCAGCAACTCATCCTCGCCGATGTCGCCGCACGCTTCGTCCTCGCGGATATGCCGAAGCAGCCGGTCAACAGGCACCATCGGATTCGATACCTGCTTGAGATAACTCAAGCAGCGCTGTTCCGCCGCTTCCAGGTTCATTCGTACGATCTCCTCACCCCGAGCCGTCTCTCCGTTGCATCCTTGATTGTAGCGAACACACGACAAGTGTTGCCAGCGAACCGGCCCATGCTTGCCGTCGAGGGCCTAGCTGAACTCCGCCACAGGTTCCGGCAATTCGCGCACAATCCTATCGAGGCCATAGCCGAACCCCGGACCGCCAAGGGTCGAGAGGTCGACCACGCCGTCGCGGCGCTTGTACAGACCTGGATGCACTGCCTCCTCGGCCGCGGAAGCCTCCGGATAGAACTGCATGGCGTTGGTTTCCACACCCATGATTGTGCCTGCGTATGCTGCAAGCAGCACATGGGGCGCCTGGGCCAGCATGGGGTTCGTCAGATCCTGCACCATCAACGTCATGCCGTGCGCCTTCGCCCAACACATGGACAGGAGCGCGCCCGTCTGGGTCTTGCACGTCTTCAGCGCCACACCCGTCCAGCCGAGCGACCGCCCCAGCTTCACGAGATGCCAGTCGTGGGCGCTTTCGTCCATGAACAACGGCTTCCGTGCCGACACGCCATGCACGTCGATGCGATGCTCCTCCAGGTCGTACGGGAAGGGCTGTTCCACATACAGAATCATGCCGTAAATCCGGGGGTGTTCCTCCACCAACCGGTCGAGAATGTCGTTCACGTATGCCGGGTCCATGACCGTGCAGTTGAAATCCGTCGTCAACCAGTCCGCGCCGCCCGCGATGGCGATCTCACCCACCTTTACCAGACGGTCGTAGTCCCATGCGCTATCGTTGCCCCGGAGTTTCACCTTCAGGCAGTTCAACCCGTCCCGCGCGATCCAGTCCGCCAACAAGACAGGATACCCGTCGTCCGGTTCGGAGCCGGTCAACTCCGACGCATCAATGAGGTCCTTGCCGCCAACGAGATGCCACGCGGGCATCCGGTCCGGCACCGGCGAAGCGAAGAAGTCGGCTGGGTACTTCCCCGCGAACGATACGTCCGCACCGTCGGCAGGCGTCAGATACGCTGAGAGGTCCGTGTTCATGTGCTCAGCGGTGTAGGTGTCGTACGTCGGCACGCCGTGGAGCACGCCATAGGCGTCGTGTACCGCGATGTCGAAAAGCGAGCAACAGACCAGCGCCGCGAGCAAGGGCATGGGTTCCACGTCGCCGCGCTCGGCGTTGAACGACTCCAGCAACTCCTTCAGCGAACCTTCCTGGAACGCGTGACCCAATTCCATGGGATGGCCTGCTTCTTCGAGCGACGCCCACGCCGCCGCCAGCCGGGTGCAGAATGCCTTGAGCGCCTCGTGCCGGTCGTCGTACGACAAGGCGCTGGGCCAGACCCATTGCACGCTCAGAGGTGTTTCGCCCCAACCCTCGGCGGTGCGGCCGTCGCCGCCTTCCACTTTCACGCGTGCGCGCGCACAGGTTACGTAGGTGAGGGTTTCCGTACCGAACTTCAGCGGCACCCGTGTTTCCACGGGCAAGAACCACAGCGCGGCTTCACGAACCCGCGCGTCTGTTTGCTTCGACATGCTGCTTCTCCCAGTTGCACTGCAAAGGGTCGCGACCGATTATGCCAGCCCTACCCATCCAAAGGAAAACGGAGCGATCACTGAAACAGGGACGACCATGAGCCGAGGGTTGCGCACGAAACTCTCGAATGGGAATCGCGCCTCGCGAGGTGGTATCCTCTCCGCACACGGGCGGAGAGCCATGGAGGAGGCATCGTGAAAGCACTCATTCTGCAAGAGTATAGCCAGTTCGCCTACACCGACGTGCCCGACCCCGAAGTGGGGGACGGCGACCTTCTCGTCGACGTCCAGGCCTGCGGTATCTGCGGCAGCGACGTCCACGGTATGGACGGTAGCACCGGCCGCCGCATCCCACCCCTCATCATGGGGCATGAGGCGTCGGGCGTGGTGACGTCGGTTGGGAGCGCGGTGACCAGCTTCGCGCCCGGCGACCGCGTCACCTTCGACAGCACCATCTACTGCGGGGAATGCTCCTTCTGCCGCGGCGGCCACATCAACCTGTGCGACAACCGGAAGGTGCTCGGCGTGTCGTGCGACGACTATCGTCGGGATGGGGCGTTTGCGGAACTGGTCACTGTGCCCGCCCGTATCGCCTACAGGCTTCCCGATTCCCTGAGCTTCCAACATGCCGCCATGGTCGAACCCGTGTCCGTGGGGGTGCATGCCGTAGCCCGAACGAACCCCAACATGAACGACACGGCCTTGGTCGTGGGCGCGGGGGTGATTGGGTTGCTGGCCGTGCAGGCCGCGCGTGCCGCGGGCTGCGGACGCATCATCGTGGCCGATGTGGACCCGTCGCGCCTCGAACTTGCACGCACCATCGGCGCGGACCATGTTCTCGACGCCAGCGAGAACGCCGTCGCCTCGGCCACGGCCGACCTGACCGGTGGGCGCGGAGTCGACATCGCCTTCGAAGCCGTGGGCGTCGACGCTACCGTACAAACCGCGGTGGCAGCCGCGCGAAAAGGCGGTAAGGTCGCGCTGGTGGGGAACGTGTCGCCCGAGGTCCATCTCCCGCTACAGACCGCCGTCACACGTGAACTGACACTGTTTGGGTCCTGCGCATCATGCGGCGAATACGGCGCGTGCCTCGACATGATGGCTCGCGGCGCCATCGATGTTGCGCCGCTTGTCAGCGCCGTGGCCCCCTTGGCCGAAGGCGCTTCCTGGTTCCAACGGCTCCATGGCCGCGAGCCGGGATTGATGAAAGTGCTTCTCGTCCCGTGACCCTAACGCCGTTTGGAGTGATACACTGATGAACATGACCGAATTCGACCTCACCGGAAAAGTGGCGCTTGTGACGGGCGCGAGCCGTGGGTTGGGCCAGTACTTCGGCCGCGCTCTCGCGCGGGCCGGCGCCGACCTCATCATCACCAGCCGGACGCTGGACAGCCTTGTGTCCTTCCGTGAGGAGATCGAAGCCCTTGGACGGCGGGCCGTGCCGTTGGAACTCGACGTCCGCGATTGCGACAGCATTCAGACCATGGCGGATGCAGCCTGCGCCGCATACGGCCACGTCGATGTGCTTGTGAACAACGCCGGATGCAACGTGCGCAAACCCAGCACCGACATCACGTGGGAGGACTGGAATCTTGTGCTGGACACCAACCTGCGCGGCACGTTTTTCGTGGCCCAGGCCATCGCTACACGAACCATGATTCCCCGGGGCTACGGCCGTATCGTCAACATCGGCTCCGTCACCAGCGTATTCGGGTACGCCGGACTCGCGCCGTACTGCGCCAGCCGCGGCGGCACGAAACAACTCACCATGAGCCTTGCCGACGACTGGGGCCCCCACGGCATCACCGTGAACTGTCTCGCTCCCGGCTGGTTCAAGACGGCCCAGAACGCGGTCATGTATGAGAACACGGAATGGGTGGATTACCTGTGCGACCGGATTCCGCTAAACCGGCCCGGCCAACCCACCGATCTGGATGGCGCCATCGTGTTCCTGGCGTCCGATGCCAGTCAGTACGTCACTGGGCAGACCCTGCTGGTGGACGGAGGCATCAGCACCGGCGCGACACGGGCACTGGCCAAACCCAAGCCCGAAGAGGAGTGATGCCATGACCCCCCGCGACGTCATCATCGCCAACATCGAATACGCGTGCGATGACCGCATCGGCCTGAACTTCTCCGGCGGCCGGCTCAACGATTTCACTGGCGCCGGATGCGACCACGGCATCGAGATCGACGTGTGGGAAGAAGGGGAGTACGAGTTTTCCACCGACATCTGGGGCAACGTGTGGCACCGGATTACGGGCATGTCCCAGGGCGGCGAGGTCATCACCCCCATCCTGGACGACTGGGCCAAACTGGACACCCTCGAACTCCCCAACTTGGACAATCCCGCCCATTACGAGAGCGCCCGGACCCTCGGCGCGTCCGACTCCGACCTGTTCCGCGTGGGTTGGATGCCGGGTTGGTGCTTTGCCACCACGCGCTACATGCGCACCATGGAGGTGTACTTCACCGACCTGCTCGCCGAACGCGACCGCATTGACGTGCTCCACGACCGGGTGACCACGTTGCTCGAAGGCGTCATCGACCGATTCGGCGAAGCCGGGATGGACGGCGTCATGTTCTGCGAAGACCTCGGCATCCAGGACCGCCTCCTCATCGGGCCGGACATGTGGCGCGACGTGTACCGTCCCCTCTACGAGCGCCTCACAAGCCGCGCCCACGCTCACAACATGAAAGTTCTCATGCACTCCTGTGGATACAACTGGGAATTGGTCGACGACTTGTGTGAGTCCGGCATCGACTGTCTTCAGTTCGACCAGCCCGCCGTCTACGATATGCCCGCGCTTGCCGAGAAATTGCGCGGTCACGGTGTGGGTCTGTTCTCGCCGTGCGACATCCAGCAGGTGTTGCCCACGGGCGACCGCGAGCTTATCGAGCGGGAAACCAAGCGTCTGGTTGAGACGTTCCGCGGTGGGTTCATCGCCAAGGACTACCCCGACCTTCACGGCATCGGCGTCACCCCTGAATGGGATCGTTGGGCCTTCGAGACGTTTGTGCGCGAAGGGGCGCCAGACCTCACGGACCGCCTCTGACTCGCGTCGTCCCGCGACGCGCGTCACCCGCATCCGTTGGCAGCGAAAAACTCCCATACCCGCTCGCGGGTCTGCTCAATGGAGCGGAACTCCCTGGTCCGCATGTACTCAAGCCACCCCCGGCATGCCTCGAGCCACGCCGGGTCCGCGCCACTCGCGTCCAGAGGCGTGCCGTCGTCAGAGAAGATCAGACGATGGGGCTTGCCACTGTCGGACGCATACACTTTCGCTACACGCCGGATGGTGTCGTAGTCTCCTCTCTCCACACGGAGAAACAGCATCAGGTCGAACCGGTTGAAGTGGGCTTCGGGCACGCGATTGTCGACGCACACCTGGTTCCTGGCCTCGTCCAGGTCGTCCGCGTGGAGGTTCGTCGCCAGCAGATGTCCCCGCTCGGTCAACTCGCAGTAGGTGCGCAGTTCCGCGCCCCACAAGTAGGCGAAGTACGGGCCCGCGCCAATCTCGTGACACACGTAGCACCGTCGTCTCTTCGCCTTGGTTCGACTGGCTGTAGCCACCGCCGCATCCGTGGCCGCGGCCAGTTCCACCTCGGCCGGAACCAGATTCAGCAAGGCGCACATGACCGTGGTCTTGCCCGCGCCGCCCGGGTTCGCGCCCACCATGAACGACGAGCCCCGCGAGATGCGGGCCATGAGATACGCCGCCACGTCCATGTCGAGCGTCCGCTTGTCCAGAAGGTCCAACACCGACAGCATGTGGCCGCCCCGCTGGTTACAGCGCTCCAACTCCGCACAATGCCGTTGAATCACTCCCGGGTCCATCATGGTGTTTCAGCGCTCCTCTACCAGATTGGCCGCATCTCCCACGCATCCAACGACATCAGCGTGGCCTGCTCCTCCGCGAACACCGAAACGTTCACGTTCTCGTCCGGTGCATAGTCCACGCGCGTAACCGATGCCGGTCCATCGTTGATGAAGACTTCCACCACGGACTTGTCGAGGAAGATACGCAGCTTCAGGCGATCTCTGTTGGTCAAGGGGACGGGGACCTCCGTCCCGGCCACGCTCAGCACACCGTCTGCCCAGCCAACGCCGATTCCGCCTTGTCCTGTATCATTGCACCGAAGCCGCAAACCGAACGGGCCGTTCGCATGTGTGAATACCGCCGCGACCTCCAGCGTGTCGCCCGAGATGTCGTTCAGGACGGTCTCTTGGGCGGTCAACTCAAGCGGCCCGACGTGCGTGTGCTTGCCGCGCAAGGTCTCAAGCTCTGGCGCAGGTGCTTGAACCAGGTTGCCCTCGGTGTTGAGGCTGAGGATGCGTGGAATCGACATGCATCCGTTCCATCCCCGCCCCGGTTTGAACCCGCACACCCAGCCCACCATGACGCATCGGCCATCAGCATCCACGAAGGTGTTGGTAGCGTAGAGGCCCCGTGTCCAGGCCCGGTCGTCCGGCGGGTTCTTGCCGAATCCATAGTCCAACACCCCTTGCGGCCCGTTCATGTCGAAGGCGATGCGTTTCGCATCGAAGTCGCCGATGACATACGTCGGCGGCGCGGTCGACCGCAACAGCACCCACTTGTCGCCCAGGGGGAAGAAGTTGGGGCATTCGCCATCGACGCCGTCCATGCGGCCGGCGTAGGTCCAATTCGTCAGTTCCCTATCCTCGGCCTCGCACACCACGCCGTCGCAGGACTTGAAGGTGACGAAGGTCCGTCCGTCAGACCGGAACACGAAGGGGTCGCTCCATCCTGCGTTGACCTCCGTCGGCACACCGTTCATGCCTGCCGCCATCAGCGGCGCGTCCCCAACGCGTTCCCACCGGATAAGGTCGTCGTCCAAGGGCTTCACACCCCACTGTTCGCGCTTGCCGAGGCGGGTGGCGTCGCTCCGTTCCGGCACGAACGTGTAGAAGGCCATGGGCTTGCCGTTGCCATCCAACGCGACCGACCCCGAGTTGCAGCGCCGTTCGCCGCGATCTTTCATGGGTACAAACGCCCACGGCAGGTCTTCCCAATGGACGAGATCCTTGCTGCGCGCGTGGGCCCAGGCCGTGTAGTCGTCGCCCCATCGGTCGCCCGTGAAGGGATCGTACTGGTAGAAGATGTGGTAGTAGCCGTTGTAATGGATGGCGCCGCAGATATCGTTCATCCACTGCGCCGGTGGGCGGAAATGGAACACGGGCCGCGTCGGGTCGCTTTCGGCCTGCGGGATGGCTGCACGCACCGCCTCCAGGGCCTTGTCGGTGCTCCAGCGGTCGACGCCCTCCTCGCCATGGGTCGAGAACGCCGCCAATGCCGCCATGGGCAGTAGCGCTGCCGATAGACCCGGCAATCGTGAGGTCATTACGTGTTCCCCCGGTTCGGTGTGTGTACTTGTCGTGGGAGGTAGTCTCGCACACTGAGAAGGGCCGAGGCAACGGAGGAAGGCGCGGCCACCACGGTGCCGCTCCGTCAGTGGGGTTACCGGTAATGCACGCAGCGACGGGGTAGGGCTCTGCTGCCGCAGAGCCCGGCGCGCGGTAGCGCTCCGTCTGGGGGGGCGCCCATCTTTCGCCAGGGATTATAGCGAACAAATTCGCTGGACGCTGTCCGGGGGCTGCTACGGCCCCGCGTCGATGACCGTGCGCACCTTGTCCGGATGGTCGGTGAACATGGCGTCGATGTCGTGATCGAAGTAGTACAGGCGCACTTCCTCCTCGAAGCTGGGGCAGTCCTTCGGGAGCGAGTCGGCCCGCAAGGTGTAGGGATGCACGCCCAAGCCGCGCTTGTGCGCCCGTTTCACCAAGTCTGGCCACTTGGCGAGGAGTTCCTTGTCCGGACCAATCCCGTTGGCGATGGTGGCCACGTAGTCCAGCCCTTCGTCGGGCAAGAGCCGGTCCGCGGATTGGTCGGCCACCAGCATGATCTGGGGCAGTTCCGATCCCAGGTCTTTGCGCATCATCTCAAGCGTTGTCGGCTCGAAGCACTGCACGAAGATGCGCGCTTCCGGCCCTTCGTAGCCGTAGCGCTTGCACACGGCGAGGAAGGCTTCCTCCATGGGAAGCCCCTCCTTCTTGTGCCAACCGGGCTGCTTCAATTCAGGATAGACCCCGACGTCCCGGCCCGTGGCTTTGTTGAGCCCTTGGATGAGTTCGACCATTTCCTCGAACGTGGGCACTTCGAACGCGCCCTTATCCTGGGGGAAGCGTTTGTTCACGCGTTCGTGTGCGTTCAAGCGCTTGATCTCGTCCAATGTGAAGTCTGCCGCGCACCACCTGCCATCGTCCCGTTTCCGGGCCGGGAAGACTTGCTCCACATTCGTGGTGCCCTCCAGATGGATGTCGTGAAGGCAGATGAATCGGCCGTCCTTGGTCATCACGAGGTCCGGTTCGATGTAGTCCGCGCCCAAGGCATAGGCCATGGCGTACGCTTCGAGCGTGTGCTCGGGCAAGTATCCGCTCGCCCCGCGGTGGGCAATGACGATCTTGTCCGCCGCGTGTACCCCAGCGGCTGTCGTAAGAACACAAAGGAATGCCGCCGATAGCCTCGTCATGTGCTGAATCCTCCCCGTACCGTCTCCCCCGGAGACGTCGTCGTCTGACCCGTAGCATACCGAACCCCATGATACGCGGCAAGTGTTAGCGCGTGCAGCGCTATCGCACTGAAATCGCCTGCAAGATGGGGGATTGCATGATTGCGGCCTCCCTCGTTTGCGGATAGCCCGGTCCATCCAACACATATGGGGTCTATTTGGACTGCGGCATCACGATGCCGCTTTTC
>JAAEQP010001811.1 GCA_024231375.1 bacterium
CGAGGCGGTTTCCCACGCAAGAACACATCCCCTTCGCGTCATCCTGAACGAAGTGAAGGATCTCATACTCTCGGCGACTGCCCTGGGGCGCGAGATGCTCCGCTAACACACAGCATGACTACTCTCACGACCGACAGGCCTCCATTCGGTCGCCTGCAAAGACCCGCCCGCGCCCCCAATTGGCCAGACACCCCATCTTTTCTGTACAATCCCCTGACTTCTCCATCGTTTCATCCACACAAAGGGGGACGAATGTACGTGTCACGGATTCCAAAGGCGGGACTGCTCTGCCTTGCCCTGTTTGTTCTCCTCGCGCTCGCTCCGACGGCCCACGCCGCCATGGAGGACGTTCCCCAGGAACTGCAAGGTGGGTTGAGCACCCTTGACTGGATCGTTGTCGCCCTGTACGCCTTGGGCATGCTCTCGGTGGGCATCTACTACGCCCGTAAGACCGAGACCGCTGACGACTATTACCTGGGTGGACGGCAGATGCGGCCGTCCATGGTCGGCCTGTCGTTGTTCGCAACGCTCATCAGCACCATCTCCTACCTCGCGGTTCCGGGGGAGGTTATCAACAATGGACCCACGGCGAGCCTGACCTACCTTGCCACGCTTCCCTTCGTGTTCCTCATTGTCGGGTATCTTCTCATCCCGTATATCATGAAACTGAAGATCACGAGCGCCTACGAACTGCTGGAGACCCGTCTCGGCATGCCCGCGCGCCTTGTGGGGAGCACTATCTTCCTGGTCCTGCGTCTGCTCTGGATGGGCCTGGTCCTCCACACGGCGACGAAGGCGATCGTGACGGCTATTGGTGTGCCGCAGGAGCATCTGGCTGTCGTCACGCCCTGCGTGATGCTTGGCCTTGGCCTCCTGACCGTCGTGTACTCCTCATTGGGGGGATTGCGCGCCGTCGTTCTGACCGACGTCATTCAATGCCTGATCCTCTTCGGCGGGGCCGTCCTCTGCGTGCTCATCATCACCGTGAAGTCGGGCGGCTTCTCGTGGTTCCCGACCGAGTGGGCATCCACGTGGGATGAGCCAATAGCCTACAGTTTCGACCTGACGGAGCGCATCACCGTGCTCGGCAGTTTCTTGGCAGCCCTTGTCTATTGGATATGCACCGCGGGCTCCGACCAGATGGCGATCCAACGGTATTTGTCTACGCGGGACGCCAAGACGGCCCGGCGTGCCTTCTTGGTCAACAACATCGCCGACGTGTGCGTGTCGTCAACCCTCATTTGTCTCGGGTTCGCGTTGTACCATTTCTTCACGACGAACTATCCGGACCTTCTCAGCGCGGAGGGCGCCGACAAGCAAATCGATTACCTCTTTCCACTGTTTGTCGTGAATTTCATGAAGTTCGGCCTGGCTGGTCTCGTCCTTAGCGGGATGCTGGCCGCAGCCATGTCGTCCTTGTCGTCCGGCGTCAACTCCGGGTCTACCGTCATCAACATCGACATTGTGGACTACTTCATCGGCGACCGGCTTGATGAGAAGGGGAAGGTGAAGCTCGGGCGAATCGCGTCGTTCGGCATTGGCGCGGTCATCTTGCTCCTGGCCCTGTTCATGGACAAGATCCCCGGGAACCTGTTCGCGGTGACGAACAAGACCGCGAACTTGCTCGTGTCCCCGCTGTTCTCGCTCTTCTTCCTGGCCATGTTCGTGCGTTGGGCCACACCCGCCGGCGCCTTGACCGGCGCGTTCTACGGCACGGTGGTGGCCGTCATGGTGGCGTTCTCGGGACTCACCGGCGCGGATGAGATCAGCTTCCAATGGATCAGCACTGCGTCGCTCATCACGTCGATCGGGATGGGGTGCCTGGCGAGTCTTGTCACATCAACACGCAAAGACTGGAAGCATGTCATTCTCGTGACGGGCCTCCTGACACTCCCCGCCCAAGCCGCGCTGGCATGGTTCATCTGGGCGTGCGTGACGAAAGCGTTCGCGTAGAGGGGGATTCGCCCCAGAACTCCTGCGAGACCGTCATCCTGAACGAAGTGAAGGATCTCGTTCACCCGGTGATTTTCCTGGGGCGTAGAGATGCTTCGCTCGCGCTCAGCATCACGGGAACGGGGCGTTCCTCACTCCCGGCAACCGCACCACGAGTCATCCCGAGCGAAGCCGAGGGATCTCTTGATCCAGCGACTTCGTGTCAACGTCGCGCCCTTCCCGCGCCGTCATTCTGAGCGAAGTGAAGGATCTCGTTCACCCGGTGATTTCCCTGGGGCGAAGAGATGCTTCGCTGGCGCTCAGCATGACGGGAACGGCGCGTATCATAGTGGAACCGGGGCCGTGCGGCGAGGTTGCGGATTCGGCCCCGAGACCCTAGGATGAGAGGAAGTATTGGAGTGAAGGGAGGACGATTCATGCGAGAGATCGGGAGTGCTATCGGGCTGCTTGGTGTCATCGTGGTCGGCGTCATGTGGGCGGGACACGCACAGGCTGCGCCCCTCAAACTCAAGGAGGAGCAATACAAGCGCATCCACCAGGAAACCATCCGTGCGGCAGTCGATGGCAACACGCGTGGGGCAATCGAAGCGCTCGATGACTATCTCGAAAAGCACCAGGACGACGCCGAGTCGTGGTTCGCACTCGCCGTCGCCCACGCCCATGCGGGCAGTCTCGACGACGCGACCCAATCAGCCAGGAAGGCAATCGATTGCGGGCTGCCTATGGAGCGGCTGGTGGCGGAGTGGTTCTTCCTTCTTGCGCCGCTCTCGAGCGGATCGTCGGAGTTCCGTGAGTTTGTCGAGACGTCCTTCTTGGAACCGGTCCACGGACCAATGATAGGCCGGGTCACATCGTCCAGCGCCTCGTTTTGGGTACGAACCGCTCGTGACGCCGATGTTCGCATCCGCATAATCGATTGCACAAGCCTGCGCGAACCCATCGACTCGCCCACCGTCCACACGTCCGCCGACGCGGATTTCGTCGGGATTGTGACGGTCAACGATTTGGCACCCGACACGACGTACGCCTACGAAGTGGTTGTGGACGGGCATGTGTCGAAAGCCCAAGAGGTGCAGTCCTTCACGACAAGCCCGGCTTCGGGTGCACCTGGAACATTCACAATCGGCTTCGGCGGCGGCGCCGGATTTGTGCCACAGCACGAACATATGTGGGACACGATTGTGAAGTTCCAACCTCGCGCCTTCCTGTTTCTGGGCGACAACATCTACAGCGACGACCCGACCCGGCCCTATATGCAGCGCTATTGCTACCACCGTCGTCAGTCGCGCCCGGAGTACCGCCGATTCGCCGCGAGAACGCCCATCTATGCCATTTGGGACGACCACGATTTCGGCACGAACGACTGCTGGGGCGGACCCGATATCCGCGACCCCGAGTGGAAGGTGCCGGTATGGAAGTTGTTCCGCACGAATTGGGTGAACCCGTACTGGGGCGGTGGAGAGGCAAACCCCGGCTGCTGGTTCGATTTCTCCATGGGCGACGTGGATTTCATCATGCTGGACGGTCGGTACTACCGGACCGACCCGAAGAAGCCGAACCCCAGCATGCTTGGTCCCGTCCAGAGAG
>JAAEQP010001812.1 GCA_024231375.1 bacterium
TCCATCGCCACGAACCACAACGATTCGTCGAATGCGGGATCAGTCATCCACGTTTCCCATTCCACGAGCTCCTCCTCGATAGGGCTTTCGACATAGCCCCAGTGATCCTGAAACGACTCTCGATCCGCCATGACGAGGGCGCGCGTCTCCCGCTCGCGGACAAAGGGACGAATAACGATCCCCTCGGGTAGCACCGGTTCCGGCGGCGGCGCGTCCAGATCGATCACCATACGGAAAAAGTGGCGCACGATCTGATAGCTTTGCTGGCTCAACAATGCCTGAGCGGCCGTGTTAGTGCCATCCACCCCGCACCGCGATACCACGCGGGCGCCCTCCGGCGCTTTGGCGACGGACTGTCGAGCGCGTTCATCCGCCCACCGGCGGAGATAGTCGCCGATGAGCCGTCCCTCGTAATCAGGATGGACGTCCACATTGGCCCAGAAACGCACGTGCGGCGCTTGATCCACCACGTTCACGTGGCCCACGAGCTTGTCTTGGGGCGCAAACACCGCCCACGTATCGGTTTCCAGATCAAAAGTCGGCATCTTCCATTCGGTCCTCAACTCACCCTCGTCCATATCCAGCTTGCCGGTATATTTCATCGAACAAGCGTTGAGAAGCGCGACCACGGCTTGCAAATCATCCATCCTCGCCGGGCGGGCCGTGAA
>JAAEQP010001813.1 GCA_024231375.1 bacterium
ACTGTGTCTTGCAGTTGTCTGGCTTTTCTCTCTTCATGTTCGTTCTGAGAGCCCGATGGCGCTACCACTGCAGTGCCTTCCTGCGGGAACACGGCTCCGATCTCGCGGAACCCATCGGGGAGGACGCCCTCATCCACGCGACGGATCGCAGGGCGCTTCCCATTGGGTCGCACGGTGTCAGGTACATGGGTTCGCATTCCTTCAAGAAGAAATGGGGAGACCTGGCTGAGATACGGTACGAGCCACCGCCGTCAAACGGCTTCTGGATTCCGGGTTCAACCGGCGAAAGCCTCATCCACCACATGGCGCTACTGGCAGTGGCATCCATCCTGGCGTTCTGGGTTAACGTCTGGCTCGCCATCGCAACCTTCTTCGTCCTCCACCTGCTCATCCACGGCTATCGCAAGAACGGCTGCCGCGACGCATACCTCAGAAAGAGCGGACAGTACTTCAGCATGCCCGTTCCGCCTCGCAGCATCCCCGCCCTCCATCCTCAACTCATCGGCAAGTCCGCTCGCGCGACGACTCCGATGAAGCCCCACGGGAAGGTCCAGGTCGATGGCCGCGAGTTCCAGGCCAAGGCCGCCACAGGGTACATCGCGCGAGACACGGCGTTGACGGTGGTCGGGTGCGAACGTGCACTGCTCGTCGTGGAACCTCTGCAGGAACCCGCCGCAGCCCTCTACCCAGAATGAACACTGCACCCACATTCCTCTTCTCCCTCCTTCGTGTTCTTCGTGTCCTTCGTGGTAGAAGAATCCGGATTGACTTACCACGAAGTTCACGAAGGACACGAAGTCTTAGAACGGCCCGGAAGCACTGACATGACAACGCCCACAGTACTGCCATCCGCCAGGCTGTCTCTCGAATCACCAGACTGCCTTCGCATTGCTCCGCGCAGATCCCCGATCCCCGCGCTCACAACCGGCGTCCTGGGTAGCATCTTTCTCACTACATCTGCAGTCAGCGTGCCCTTCATGGTAGACGCGGTCCGCAACGGGCTATCCGACAACGAGATGTGGGTGCCTCTGTTCTGTTGCGGCATTGGTTTCGGCCTTCAAGGCATCATCCTGCTCCAGTTCTTCATCTATGAGAGCTTCCTCACGGAGACCGTCGAGATCCGGCACGACACCGTCCACATCACGAGACGAATCATGGGCATTCCCCGCCGCCGCAACGTGCCTCTCGACGAAACGACGGCGCTCTACATCCCCCACTTCAGCTCCCTGTTCTACGGATACTTCACGGGGTACCGCGGCGCCGTGGAGGCGCGATGGCACAGAGGACGCCGCCGCTTCGGCGCAAACCTCAATCTCCAAGAAGCCCGATGGGTGGTCCAGTGGCTGACCGAACGATCGTCCGCACGCAACAACTCTGAGTGAATCTTCTTCGTGCTCTTCGTGTCCTTCGTGGTTAAACAATCCGGATTGCACTCCCCCGCCTCACCCGCTACACTTCTTCCCGCCGCGATGGGGAGCGGCGCTGGGCGCTGATTCAAACCGAGAGGACCTATCCATGACGCGATTCATGACGATTCCCGTGGCAGGATGCATGGCGCTGTGCGCGTCGGCGGCGATACAACCCGCGCCGGACACACCCTTCGCACAAGAGTACCGTGAGTTCTACGTGGTGGACGGCAACGCCGAGGCCAACGACGTGCGGGGCATCGCGCTCGGCGAAGCGGGCGCCGTATGGACCGCAACGAAAGCAGGCGTCTACCGATATGCCGACGGGGCGTGGTCTTCAAAACTGGACACAGGCCCGGCGTTTGCGGCCGAGTCCGACGGCACAGGCGGCGTATGGCTCGGCGCATGGGACGGGCTCTATCACGGCACGGCCGACGGCGCGCTCTCCAAAGCCCCCCGTGTAGACGCGCCCATCGGCGCCATCGGCGTTTCGGGCAAGACCGTGGTCGCCATGGGACCCCGCGGCATGTTTCGCAGCGAAGACGGCGCGACCTGGACGCACGTGACCGGTTCCTGGCCGGACAGCACCCGAGCCGTAGTCATTGACGCCGACGGCACGCTCTGGGTCCCCACATCGCACGGTCTGTACCATCTCGACGGCAACACGGTCCTCGAACACGTCCATGCCGAGTTCGATATTCTCAGCGGGGAAGGCTCGTCGGCGGCAATGACGGTCGATGGCCGGTTGTGGGTAGGCAGCAACGGCGGCCTGGACGTGTTCGACGACGGGAACCGCGTGGCCAGCTACACGCCTGAGCAGGGTCTCCCGTACACCTTCGCGCGGTCGGTTGATGTGGCCCCGGACGGAACGCTGTGGATCGGCACGGAAGGCGTCGGCGTGACCCGCTTTGACGGTGCCACGTGGTCGTTGCGCCACAGCAAACGTTGGTTGCCAAGCGACGAGGTGCGCGGCGTGGCTTTCGCCGACGACGGTACGGCTTGGGTCGCCACGGCGAAAGGCGTGAGCGCCATCAAACGCCGCATGATGACGTTGGCTGAAAAGGCCGACCATTTCCACGGGATCGTCATGGACCGCAAGATCCGTGAACCCTTCATTGTGGAGAAGAGTCGTCTGTTGACGCCCGGCGACGTGAGCACGTGGCGCACCGAGGACGACGACAACGATGGGTCGTACACGGCCATGTTTATGGTCGCGGAGGCGTTCCGGTATCAGGTCACCAAGGATCCGCTGGCCAAGAGGAACGCCGAGAAGGCGTTCGATTTTATGGAGCTGCTCCAGACCATCACCGAAACGGATGGGTTCTTTGCGCGCACGATTATCCCCACGTGGTGGACCGATCCGGACAAGAACGACAATCCCCACCGCATCCATGACCGAAACCACACCCATTCGCCGCAAGAGATCGCCGAACGCAACGTCAGCGACCCGCGGTACAAGCCGGTTGACGTGCGCTGGCGGCCGTCGAAGGATGGCAAGTGGCTGTGGAAAGGCGACACCAGTTCGGACGAGGTGGTTGGCCATTTCTGGGGATTCCTCTACTACTACGAGTTGGTGGCCGACACCGAAGCGGAGAAGGAACGGGTCCGCGTGCTTGCGCGCCGGATCATGGACTACATCATTGACGGCGGGTTTGTGTTCCGCGACACGGACGGCACGCATACGCGGTGGGGCGTGTGGGCGCCGGAGAAGCTGCATGGCGATCCCGACTGGCAGGCGGAACGGCCTGTCAACGCCACCGAGATCCTCTCGTTCCTTAAGGCCACACACCACATGACGGGCGACCCGAAATACCTCGAGCATTACGAACGGTTCATCGAGGAGCACGGATACGGCGAGTACGCGCGCGCGCCGAAACCCACCGCCCCGTCAACACGGACCGACATTGATTCCGACCTGTTGTCCATGACCTTCCCGGGCCTGCTCCTTCCCGGTGGCGACGAAACGTACCGCCCCCTCTACGAGGAAGGCCTTCGCCAATGGCATGGGCAGATTGCGAAGAACGACAGTCCCATGTTCAGCTTCGTGTGCGGGGCCATGGGCGTCGAAGACTTCAACCTGGACGCCTCGGTCGCCTTCCTCCGCGACGCGCCGTTGGACCTCATCCGATGGACGGTGGACAACGGGAAACGTGAGGATATTGGACTGGCACGGTACCCTGAACTGGGGGAACTGCAGACCGACCGCCTTCTTCCCGCCAGCGAACGCGGCATCATGCGGTGGGACAAGAACCCATGGAGCGCCGTGCGCGGCGATGGCGGCCGCACCGAGAGCAGCGGCGTGTATTGGCTGTTGCCCTATTGGATGGGCCGGTACTACGGATTCATCGCGGCACCTGAAGGATAGAGCTCAGCCCGGTCTTGCTCCCCACGCCCGCGAGGGCCGGCGTTTAGGGAAGGCGGTCGGAGACTTGCTGCACGTTCTCCAGCCGCTCGAGCATCACCGGGTCGCGGCTCAGAATGCGTTGCGCAACGGACGCCAAGTGGCCGCCGTGTCCCTTGTGGCTTTCCGCGAGGCTAGCGGCGCGGCCCTGGTCCAAGTAGAACAACGCGTGCAAGGCATCGCCCCGGAGCAGATCGCTTTCATCACTATCCTGGACGATGGATTCGAGCAGGGGCACGGCGTCCGCTGCCCCCCCCTCACTGAGTACGAATACGGAGGGACGCGACTCGGTTTGCGAAAGGGTCTTCCGCGCGCGCGTCAACACCTCGCGCACCATATCCGTCACCCGGGCATCGCTCGTCAGCGAATCGGCGGCTTCACCAAAGCCCACCGTATCGGCCAAGCCAGGCATGGCGCCGGGGGCAGGCATCCTCGTCGCCC
>JAAEQP010001814.1 GCA_024231375.1 bacterium
CCACAAAGCCGCTCCGAGTGTCCCGACCGGCGTGAGGCGAACAGTCCTCTCAGCCGCCGGCAGCGACGGAGAATTCGTCGTCGTGCCAGGTCGCGCGTTCCGTTGCACCCGCGTTGCCCCGACAAACCTCTCTGAGGATCAATCGGGGACGACATCGACACGACCTCCCGGAGCGGGCCGGGCATCGAGCCGCGTGTTCGGGTTCGACCGCGACTTGGTCGGCGGGATCATCGAGCCAGCCACCGTTGCGAAGTGCGTCCGAGTACCTCATGTGTAGATATACGCGCAGATGGCAGGGCGGGTTACGGATGGGAAGAATGATGAGAACGGAGGAGGGCCGACTCATGTGGAGCGGTGGTGGCAAGGAAACAACAAGTGAAGGGGTGAAGTGTTAAGTGTGAAGACTGCTGCTACGCCCCGCACCTTTTCTGGTGCCGCCATCGCCCTGTCGCGCATGAACTACGCTGCACACCAACACCTAACGCCCACGCACTTGCTTCACACTTCACTTCTTCACTCTTCA
>JAAEQP010001815.1 GCA_024231375.1 bacterium
ACACGATAGAAGACAAACGTGTACAGCGCGTCCGCGTGCTCGCGAAACCAGCGTTCAACCGTCTCCGGCTGCCGCTTCCAGAGTAACGGCAGGTCGATTGGATTCGGATGGGCACCGTGTCTGTCCATGTCACCAATATATGTCCGCCTGCACGGCTTGGGTTACGCGGAACCGGCGAGAATGTCCGGTCCTTCCGTGCCGTGAGGCACGATTCGCCCGTGTGCCGGACTTCATGCTGCGGGCTAGCGGAGTGGGTGCGAGAACAGATTCTCGCACCAGCCGCGTAGGTCGGGTCCGCAGACCCGACATCTCATGAACACGTCACGAATCCTTGTGCCGGGTCTGCGGCCCCAACCTACTTGGCTGCCCGACCTATGTTTGCGACCTACCCACCTGAGGAATGCGTACACGAAAACCGGCTTCTCCCGCATTGCCACGTCAAGTTCGCACGATCGTGCCGCGCCCTGCGTGCCGCACCCTACGCGCCGAGAAGAACTGACACGAATGCCGGCACGTCGGCCGAATCCAGGGCACGGTCGCCATCCATGTCTGCCTGGCAGGCGTACCCCCCGGCCACCCACAACTCGACGAATAGCTGGATGTCGGCGCCATCCGTTTTGCCGTCGCAATTCATGTCCGCCGGAAGGATGTCCGGACAGCCGAGCGGGCAGAGGTTGATCCAATCACCGGCAAAGTTCTCCATCCACTTGATCGCCACGGTGCAATC
>JAAEQP010001816.1 GCA_024231375.1 bacterium
CCCGAGTCGGTACTGGCGTTGCTGTTCAGCAACGCGGGGTCGGACCAGGACGACCCGAAGTCCAACGAAGTGGACACAAAGATGTCGTTGTCTGTTCCCGCACTGAGCAGGTCTTCTTGCGAGTGCCACACCGCGACCACATTGCCCGCACCGTCGGCGGCGAGTTTAGCGCTGTAGTCGCCCCCGGAATCGGTTGCCGCATTGGTGTTCAGGGCTGCCGTTGCGCCCCAGATGGAGGACGGATCACTCGTGTCATCGTAGGGGTCAGTGCCTGTCACCGCTTCTTCTTCGTCCGACGCGCCATCGCCGTCGGAATCGAGGTCCAGGTAGTTGGGCGTCCCGTCGAGGTCCGTATCGGCGGCGCCTTCGTCCGCATCCAGGATACCGTCCCCGTCGCTGTCGTGTGAGAGGTCGTGGGTGATCGTGATCTCGGTCGGATCACTCTCGTTTCCTTCCCCGTCGACGGCAATCACCGTCAACGAACTGACCGTCGAGAGGTCCAACACAATGCTCCACTGGCCATTGACCAACTGGTCTACAGCGGTGCCGTTCACGAGCACATCAACAACATCGACACCAACCGTGCCTTGGAGTTCGAAGGACGTGATACCCACCGTGAAATCCTGGCCGCTGTTGGTCGTGATGACGGGCGGCGTCGGCGGCGCCTGATCGAGCCTGAACCGGGTCACAAAGATGTCGTGGTCCGTACCCGCGCCCCGGTAGTCCTCACTCGATCCCCATGTGGCGACCCAGATGCCTGCGCCATCCGACAGGATATGGGGCATAACAACCACCTTCGATGTGGGCGTTTCGTAGTCGGTCAACACCACCGGTTCGGTCCACGTTGCCCCGCCATCCGTCGACGATGACATCAGGATGTCTACCGTGTCGAACATGATCAAATCTTCCTGGGTCCGCCACAAGGCGACCCAGTTGCCCGCGCCATCCGCCGAGATGTCGACTTCTTTGTTGCACGCCAATCCAACGGTGAGGCTACTATTCAGCAAGGCCGGCGCAGTCCACGTCGCTCCGGCGTCCGTTGATGTTGACACGACCATATGCGGCTGTCTGACATCTCCGCGTTCCCACGCTGCGACCCAGTTGCCCACGCCGTCTGTCATCACGTGAGGATGGGTGTCACTTTCGGAATCGGTGGCTGCGTCGGTGTTGAGCAACGCCGGGGCCGTCCACGTTACGCCTGCGTCCGTCGAACGCGACATGAAGATGTCCCCGTCTGTGCCCGCGCCGGAAAGGTCCTCATACGAACACCACACAGTGACCCAGTTGCCCGCGCCGTCCGTCGTGATCCGGGGCGCATAGTCTCCCGAGGAATCGGTGGTTGCGGTGGTGTTCAGGGGTACCGAGGCCGTCCACGTCGCGCCGTTGTCCGTCGAACGCGACACCAAGATGTCCCGGTCCGTGCCGGCGCCAGAGAAGTTTTCACTCGACTCCCATACAGCAATCCAGTTGCCTGCACCATCGGTCGCGATCTCGGGATAGAAATCCTCCTCGAACCACCCCGTGGCGTTGCTGTCGAGCAAGGCCGGCGCCGTCCACGTCGCGCCGTTGTCCGTCGAACGGGCCACGAAGATGTCGTCGTCCGAACCCGCCCCGGAAAGATCTTCCTCCGACTGCCACACCACGACCCAGTTGCCCGCTTCATCGGTGGCAACCTTGGGGCTCCACTCGCCGCCGGAATCGGTGGTCGCGTTGGCGTTCAACAACGCAGGAGCCGTCCAACTAACTCCGTTGTCAGCCGAGCAGGCCACGAAGATGTCGTTGTCCGTGCCCGCGCCAGAAAGGTCTTCGTTCGAGTTCCAGACCGCGACCCAGTTCCCCTTCTCGTCCGTCGCAAGAAAAGCCTGAGCGTCCATTCCCGAATCCGTCGTGGCGTTGGTGTTCAGGTGTTTGACTTGACCCAATGCGCCCAGCTTCTGCACATAGATGTCACAGTCCCCCGCTGAGGTCAGGTTCGTCGTTCCCACGCCGGGGTCGAAGTCCGCTGTCTCGTAGAAACGGCCGGTCGCGTAGACGTTGCCAACACTGTCTACCGCAACGGAGTAGCCGTAATTGTAACCCGATCCGGCTATCTGTTTGGCCCAAACGAAGGCACCCGACGCATCCAACTTCTGAACGAAGATGTCATCACCATTCGCCGAGGTCAACTCGGCCACGCTTGTGCTTGGGTCAAAATCAACTGTGTGCCGGAATGGTCCGGTCGTGTAGACGCTGCCGACGCTGTCTACCGCCAGGCCCACTCCATTGTCCGACGACGGGCCTCCCATCTGTTTCACCCACACGAGTGCACCCGACGCATCCAGCTTCTGAACGAAGATGTCCTCTGAACCCGCCGAGGTCAGATTCGTTGTGCCCGCGCTTGGGTCGAAGTCTACGGTCTCCTGAAACCACCCAGTCGTGTAGACATTGCCCGTACTGTCAACCGCAACGGAGAGGCCGTATTCAAATCGGGGTCCACTCATTTGTTTGGCCCATACGAGTGCACCCGATGCGTCCAACTTCTGAACGAAGATGTCAGTGTCCCCCGCTGATGTCAGATTTGTCGTCCCCGCGCCCGGGTCGAAGTCCGCTGTAGCTTGGAATGTGCCTGTCGCGTAGACGTTGCCCGCGTTGTCTACCGCAACGGATGTGCCACCGTCGGAGCTGGGTCCGCCCATACGGTTCGCCCATACGAGCGCTCCCGATGCATCCAGCTTCTGAACGAAGATGTCACGGCTTCCCGCCGAGTTCAGATAGGTTGTCCCCGGACCCGGGTCGAAATCGGCCCCACTGCCCTCAAAAAACCCGGCCGTGTAGACGTTGCCCGCGTTGTCGACCGCCACGGACATTCCGTAGTCGGTACTCGACCCACCCATCTGCCTGGCCCATACGAGCGCTCCCGATGCGTCCAGCTTCTGAACGAAGATGTCGCTAGCACTCGCTGTCAGATTGGCCGTGCCCGTGCCTGGGTCAAAATCCACTGTGCCCTGGAAGCGCCCGGTCGTGTAGACGTTGCCCGCGCTGTCTACCGCAACACACCTGCCCTCGTCGGCATCCGACGCACCCATCTGCTTCGCCCATACCAACGCACCCGACGCATCCTGCTTCTGAATGAAGATGTCTCTTGAACCCATCGAAGTCAGATTGGCCGTGCCCGTGCCCGGGTCAAAGTCCGCCGTGTCCTCGAAGTGGCCGGTCGTGTAGACGTTGCCCTCGCTGTCTACCGCAACGGACTGGCACACGTCGACACTTGAACCGCCCATCCGAGCGGCCCACTCGAACTCAACATCTTCCGCGTGTGCGGCCCCGGCACATGCGAAGAGGCAACAGGCGAGTACGACTGCGGAGCACGCAGCGATGGTGTGGAAGTGTCCCTTCTTTGCTTGGTGGCTCAAACTCACGTGATGGCTTACTGTTCTCTGCTTCACTGCCCACTACTCCTTGATTACCGCGATCCGTGGAGATCACGCCCCAAGCTTGGGAGTCCCAAATCCATCGTCGCCGCTATCCGATGCCCGCCGTTCAATTGCTGAACACGGGCTCCATTCCGAGATATCCAAGTTGTGCATCGTCGGGCGAGGGCGGGCCACCGAGGTCTCGAACACAGCGGTCCCCTCCGCCTCATCAAGACAGGTTTGTTTCAGCGCCCAGGCGATGGGACGTTTGTGGTTGAACCACTGCGAGGCGCAGCGGTTCTCGGACACGTTGCACGCCCCCGGTGAATCTGCGGGTACTTTCTGCGAGATCCTTCCCCCGTTCCTGGGTACCACGCGACCTGCTCGCAACCCAGGGACAGACAGCGTAGCACACGTGCTGCCACTGCTCAAAGAGCTAATTCTGAGTCGCGCACTCGCGGCCGATTGCTCCCGCCACCTGTTGTCGCCAACCCCACGGGCGCCACCCCATGTCCGGCGCGACTACCGCTTCGTCTTGAGACTGATCTCCTTGACCTCTTCGCCGTCGTCTCTCGTCATGACGAGACGCAGCTCTTTTCGCGTAGCCTCGCAACGCATGACGGTCGCACTCCCCGCCTTGCTGCCACCGCCAATGACCACGGGACAATTAAGCGGATCGGGCGCTTTGCGCAGGGTGGCGTAGCGGTGCGTGTGCGCGGCCAGATGGAGATCGATCTCGGCCTTCTTCAGGAGGTCTCCCCACAGCTCAAAGCATTCCGCTTGGGTGAACCGGTCGCCGAGCAGGGGGATGTGGGTGACGAGGACCCGGAAGGGCGCAGTCTGAAAGGCCTCGGTCTCGATCTCCTCCGCCAGCCAGGCCCGTTGCGCTTCCCGGTAGGGGCGAAACTTCACGAGTCCGCCGTATTCGGCATGGTCGTCCGGTTTGTCCTCGCCCAGGTCCATGATGAGAAATCGGACGGGGCCGTAGCTGAAGGCATGGTAGAACTCACCGTTGGGGCTCGCGACGTACTCGTGCAACTGGCGCGCGAACCGGCCTCGTCCGTCGTGGTTGCCGCGCACGTAGACGTAGGGCGTCTCGGCGGCAAACATCTCGGCGAAAGGCTCTATGGCGCGGCGCACCAACTGCATCTCGTTGTCCATGTGGCCGACTACGTCGCCGTTGAGGAGAACCAGATCGTAGGGATCGTCTCGGACCAGCGTATGGAGCCTCTGGAAGAGAGGAATGTTCTGGTGAATGTCATTGAACACCAGGAACGCGACCCGTTTCTGCCCGTCCCGCGGGGTGGTGAATGTGTGGGTGGCGCTGTGTTTCGTCTCGCCGAACTTGACACTGTAGGCACTGAACTGGGTGATCGCCTTCGCAGCAACCCGGTAGGTGTACTTGGTGCCGGGTTCCAGGTTCTCGAGCGTGATTTTATGTACATGGTCGTCGGCGTCGATGAGCCCATCCTGCGCTGAGGTCGCCTTCATATCGAGGTCGTCCCCTTTGCCGTATTCCACCCACCCCAGAGAATCCCGCTTGTTCATCAACCAGATGACGGTCATCGAGGTGGGACTGGGAGCTTGCAGATAGGGTCCGACCGCGATGTCGAAGGGATCGTCCTCAGTTACGACGGTGAATGGCTCTTGCGCCATGGCGGGTGCAGACAACAGGGCACATGCCGCGACGGCGCCGATGAGGATTTGGAGGGGAATGGTGGGGTTGCGCACAGGTGCTGGCTCCTTCTGGTTCGGTCGAACGCGCCGATGCCGGGTCTTCGCCCATTGCGGCACAATGCAATGGACTGCTCCGACAAATCGTATCGGGCGCGTCCCGAAATCGCAAGAACGCCGTGCATTGGGAGAGGGGCTTGCCCGGTACTCGGCGGCCCATTCTGCCACAACGTGCGGATGTGGCAGAGCTATCCCGAGGGCCCCAACCCGGTCAGCAAGGCGCGGTTGTGAGTGGCTGAGGCTTGACCGTGGTCAGTTCCGGATGCCCCTCCGGCGCACCCCTCTACCGCCGGCCGGGGCGTTGCAGGTCTTTGGCCATCTGGACGAGGCCAACAAATTCGGCGCGGTATCCGCAGGTGTCCGTGCCTCGGCTTTCCTGGGCGACCTCTGCGACGCGGTCATACGTGAGATCGCCTCTGTAGGGCGACTCGCGCAGCAGCATGCCGAAACCCGCAACCGCGGTCACGAACCGGAGATCCGTGTTGGCCTCCGCAAGCGGGACGGTTTGGGTCTTCACAGCAAGGCTTGTCAGCTTGCTCGTATCCCCATCGGGGGCTTTGTATCGCAGCTTGATGGTCGCGAGTTCTTCGCTACCCGCGGCATCCGTCAACTCACGCGCGGACTGATACTTGAGTGCATCAACCCCCGGAGTTCTTGTTTCGACGCCCACGGGAACGATCTCGTACAGGGCTGTGACGGTATGGCCCGCGCCGATCTCCCCAGCATCCTTCGTGTCGTCGCCAAAGTCCTCATCTCGCAGGAGGCGGTTCTCGTAACCTACCAGTCGGTACGCCGCTACGCGTGCGGGATTGAACTCGGTCTGGATCTTGACGTCTTTGGCGATGGTGACGAGGGTTGCCCCCATCTCCTGGATGAACACCTTCCGCGCTTCAGCAATCGTGTCGATGTATGCGCAGTTGCCGTTGCCCTTATCGGCCAGCTTCTCCGTCGTGGAGTCCTTGAGGTTGCCCGTACCAAAGCCCAGCACGGTCAGAAAGACGCCGCTCTGCGCCTGCTCTTCAATGAGTCTGACCAAGCCTCCCTGGTTGGTGACACCCACGTTGAAATCGCCGTCGCTAGCCAGAATGACGCGGTTCGCGCCACCGTCGATGAAGTGCTCCCGGGCCACTTCGTAGGCGAGCGTGATTCCTGCACTTCCATGTGTACTGCCGCCCGCTTCGAGCCCTTCGATGGAGTCGAGAATGGCGGACTTGTTGGTCGGCGTACACGGCGTGGAATCCAGTACCACCCCAGCAGCGCCTGCATACACAACCATGGCGATCCGATCATCCCCCGTGAGCCGGTCCACAAGAAGACGAAGGGCGCGCTTCACGAGAGGCAGCTTGTTCGCCCCGCGCATGGAACCCGAGACGTCGATAAGGAACACCAGATTACTGGCCGGGCGTTGCTCGACCGGGATCCCCTTCCCCTTGAGCGCAATGCGAAGCAGCTCGTGGCCCGAAGCCCAAGGGCATTCCGTCAGGTCCGCGGCCACGGAGAAGGGCTCGTCTCCCTCGGGTTCAAGGTAGGCGTACTGGAAGTAGTTGATGAACTCCTCGATGCGAACGGCGTCTTTGGGAGGCAACGACCCCTCCCTGAGGAAGCGCCGGACGTTCGAGTACGACGCGGTATCCACGTCAATGGAGAACGTGGACAAGGGTGAGGTGCTGACAGCTACGAAGGGGTTGTCGTCGATGTGGTCATACGACTCCGTGATGAATCCGTCGGAGGGTGGTCGGAGTAAGTCATGTCCCTTGGGGGGTGGCGGGGGTACGCTGGCCATCACCTGCCCCTGGATCTCTGGGCTTTCCATTCGCATCTGTGGGCCGCTGCAGGACAGGGCGCAGGCCACTGCTACCATCATGCCAAGCCAAGTTGTCAGTCTTGCTTTCATTGGGTGCCTCCCTTGAGAACTCTATACCCTACACATGGAGTGTGGTTGCACCAATATGGCTCGACTATGGCTGCTGGACCATGGAGACGCTACGGGAGGCGACCGAAAGCACGTCGGAAGCGCCAGAAACGAACAAGAAAAAGGGCCTACGCGAAAATTCGCGTAAGCCCTTTGTTCTAAATGGTGGGCGACACAGA
>JAAEQP010001817.1 GCA_024231375.1 bacterium
AGTCTTCTCAAACGCCGGATGCATCCACCCGTTCGGCGGCATGGTCGAACGCCCCGCCGAGCCGGACAAGACCCCGGACCCGTTCGACACAATGAACGCGGAATTGCTCCAGGAACTCGCCCTGCCCGCCGAGAGCATCACCCAAAGCATCTGCCTGGGCGTCGTGCGGTGCAAGCGGATAGTACAGCCGGAAATGGTGTTCGAGGTGAACGTCGCCGGCGACGTCGAAACCGTCCGCGACCAGGCCGCCGGGGCCCTCGACGCCAGTGAGCACGATGAGTTGGTCCCCGTCCGCGACCACCCCGGCACCATGGTCACCTACATCGAAAAGAACTACGCCCAACTGACTCCCGTGGCCATGGCGACCCTGCTTCTCCACGGGCAGAAGCACTGGGGAATGGGCTGGTTCGCCACCGCTCGCGGGTATCTGCGCGACGTGATATAGACCGCGCCGGCGAAAAAGATCCCAGAATATCCCTTGTCTCCCGCACGAAACGGTCTATCTTATATGTAGAGATGTAGTGATCAGACTCCCCCCCGCATTGCCTCAGGAGTTCGCGAACCCGCCGGGCCACAAAGGTATTATCCATCCCTACTAACCGGCGGCCAGTGTGAACTACGAGTGGGCAAGAGTAAGGGAGTTCCGTTATGAAGCGAACGTCAGTTGTGGTGTGTGCGATCCTGGGGGTCGCCGGACTTTGGGCCGTAACGGCCCAAGCGGGCAAGAGCCGCAAGCCCGTCTCGCCGAAACAGGTTCTCGAGAAGAAAGTCGATCGTCACGCGGTGAAGTCCTCGCTGGCCGTGGCACTGGCCGACTTCTCCGTGCGGACCGGCATCGACATGCAGGTGGACTGGAAGGTCCTCGAGGCCGCC
>JAAEQP010001818.1 GCA_024231375.1 bacterium
CCTTCCTGTCTCTACCGGCCGCCTTCGTGGGCTCTGGTTCATCCGCCTTGGGCGGAACAATGAGCATGGGGTCGGGCTGGCTGGCTCTCGCGCCGTCGCTCTCCGGCGTTCCGCTGACCGTGCTGTCCTGCGCACCGCATCCCGCAACCACCGCTACTGTCAACGTGACCCAAAAGGCCTTCCTTATGCTGAGCATACTGGCTTCTCCTGGTGTATTCTCTTGTTGCGATTCTCGGATGGACACAACCGTAGATCCGCCGAGCGCGTCGCCTTCCTTCACGAACGCCCAGAACCTGTCGAACGTTGACGTCCTGGGAAGCGCTTCCTGAACCCTATATTATCCATACGTTAGCAGAGCGCCCGTGTCTGCCTCAAAGGTAACCCAAGGCCTTGAGCTGCTCATTGCGCGCGTCCTGCTCGTCGGCCGACACAACTTCGCGACCATCGATAATTGGGATCAATCTGAAACTGCTGAGGCGGGCACTGTGCCTGTTGTCTGCCTCATCGAGGGTGACGTCGAATGTTCCGTCCGTGATTTCGTAAACGCCCAGGTCCTCGAAGACGCGAGCCTTGTCTTTCGCCTCGGAGACGACGATGGTGGGCTCGGAGTCCTCTTCCGCCATGACGCTGAAGGCCGAGCCCGTGTCCTTCGGCCGCAACTCCATCTGCACCCGGTAGGTGCCGTTGGGGACCTCGAAACGGAACGTGATAGGCGGTGCGTCTTCGTGGAGGGCGGTGCTGATGAGATTCAGATAGTGGAGGCCCCACTTGTTGTCGCGCATGTTGAACTCGTCCACGTGCGCGTCCGGCGGCGCGGCGTATACCGGCGTGACTTCGAGGGGGAACGGACGCGGCGACGTTCGAGGCAAGGCCGCGTAGCGCTCCCACAAGGGAAGGGCTTCCTGCTTGACGCGCTGCTGCAGTCCTTCGGCGGCCAGAGGATTGTCGCGGGAGACCTCTTCGCGTCTGCCCAGGAGGTCGGGCAGCATCCACAGTTTTCCGTTATCGTTGTTCGGATAGTATTCGTATTTCCATTCGGCCGTCCGCGCCGTAATGAAATGGCAGAAATCGTCCTCGCCACGGGGGAATCGCGCCACCACGTAGTCGTGAAGCGCATCGGCCTCCCCTCGGAACAGGGGCGCGAGGCTCTTGCCGTCCGTGTTGGCGCTCGTGTCGAGGGCGAGCACGTCGACGAGGGTCGGCACAATGTCGCTGTTGGCCGCGAGGGCTTCGACTCGAACGCCGGCCGGAATCCCCGGTCCCGCCATGATGAGCGGGACGTGGAAGAGTTCGTCCACCGTGAGGATGCCCGGATGATCGATGGTCTGGCCGTCTTCCCCCAGGCATTCGCCGTGGTCCGAGCCGATGACGACGATTGTGTTGTCCGTCAGGCCCAGGGTGTCGAGTTGCTGCAAGAATCGGCCGATGCACGCGTCCGCGTAATGCAGGCTGCCGTCGTAGAGTCCGAGCAGGTGGGCGCGGTAGTCATCCGAAAACGGCGCCGCATTGTCCGGGTTCTTCGCGTACTCCTTGTCGATCCACGCATCGTGACCCTGCTTCGGGTAGTGGGGAAGGTGCGTGTCCATGGTGTGCAGGTAGAGGAAGAAGGGCTCATCGCGATGGGCTTCCATCCACGCGAAGGCGTCCTGGTTGAGTTCATCGAGTTCCGCGTACGCCTTGCCGGATTCCGAGGGAACAAAGCGGCACTCGTCGAAGGCCGCGTAGATCCTGCTCTCCGGCCCAAACCACGGGTGGGCCGTGATGGCGGCGGTGACGTATCCGTTTTCCCGCAGAATCTCCGGCGCAAGCTGCTCGTCGTCGGGAGGCGTTCGGAACAGTTGCCGCCAATTGCCCGAGCTAAGGCAGAACACGGGGAAGTACTTGCCCGTCATGTAAGACGGCACGGAGAGCGCGGTTCCATTCGCCTGCGAGAAGGCCTGTTCGAACAGGACGCCCCGGGCGCTGAGCCTATCCAGGTTGGGCGTTGTCTCTCGTTCATACCCGTAGCACGACAGGTTCGAAGCCCGAAGCGCATCGAGCACGATCCACACTACATTCGGTTTCGCGTGCGTGGCTTCCTGTGTGGAACTCGATTCGGATTCGGACGGTTGTGCGGCTCCGCCTTCCTGGGCGTCGGATGTCGGCCCAGGTCGTTCGCACGCCGTCACACCAATCGCAATGCACGCGACGCAAAGAACCTGGAGGAAGGTCAATCCTGCGCTTCGCCGCCACTTCTCAGGCATACTGTACGACTCTCCTTGCTTCTCCCGCTTTCACCCACCCAAATAGCCCAACGCCTCGAGTTGCTTTCTCCGCTCCGACTCTTCTTTCAGCGGCAGCACGGGGGCGTCCGTGTACTTCGGTGTGAATCGAAATCCGCGAATGTTGCACCAGAACCCCGGGTCCCCTTCGTCGATCACGGCGTCAAGGACCCCATCGGTCACCGTGTACGTGCCGACAGGAACAATCCGCCACCGGGGCCTCGAATCGCCGTTCGGGTCCAGACAAGAGGCGTCCGGCTTGATGACGCGTCCTTCCGCCTCGTCTTCGAACCGAATGGAAACGGCGGAGGCCGGATAACCCGTCTTGATGCCCACCAGCATTTCCATTTCGATGGCATACTCGCCATTGGGAACGGCCATCCGCAACGTCAGCGGCGGCGCATCTTCGCTCCATCCCGTGCTGATGAGGGCATTCGACACGAGGCTCCACCGGTTGTCGGAGGGGGTGGCCAGGCTTTCCACCACAATCGATTCCACAGGCCCAATCTCCGAACGCGCCACCAACTCGTCCATCATTTCCGAGAACACACGGGGGGAATCCTGCGGGAGCGCGGCGTAGGCCTCCCACTTCGGCAGCAGGTCGCTCCTGATGCGCGCTTTCATCGTGTCCAGCAGTTCCGGCG